>NZ_NFKG01000017.1:0-48731 GCF_002160275.1 Pseudoflavonifractor sp. An187
CCCCGGAACCCACCCCGGTTCCCACAGTGGAGCCTACCCCGGAGCCAGAGGTTACCCCTACACCGGAGGTCAGCCCTCAGCCCACAGAGTCGAGTGGGGAGACATAAATATGCAATTAAGCCCTCAGAGCATCGCTCTGAGGGCTCGCCGTTTCTTACAGGGGGAATAGCAGCAGTGTCAGGCCGGGCAACAACAGTACGCAGATGAGGGAGGCAGGAAGGGGGGAGCGCACCTTGGCGGACACTCCTTCCACCACGGCACAACCTACACAGGCCAGGAGCCCCCACAGTGCCATGGTCAGGGCCAGGACTCCCCACAGGGGGAGGACAGCGGGGAGGGCGGCAAACCGGGCCAGGCTGTTGGCCTGGGCGGTGAGCTCCGGCAGGCCATAATTCTGATATACGGCAACGATGCGGGGGAGGAAGGCGGCGGCCGTGCATGCCAGGGCGAAGAGCCAAGCCGTCAGGCGTTTGCGTCTCTTGACGTCCCGGCTGGCCCCCGCCGTCTCAATGAGCACCCCCACCTCCGTCTCCCGCTCCATGGAGAAGAAGAAGGGCAGGCACAGGGACAGGCTCAGCAGCAGCTTGGCCAGGTCGATCCGGTTGGCTGCCTGCCCCCCTGCATCGTACAGCAGCTCATAGGGGGTGGTGTAGATGTAGCATTGGCTGCTGGTCAAAGCCTCATACTGGGTCTTGGCCTGGTCCAGAGGCTCCCGGGCCTCCAGCTTTTGCGCCAGCTCACCGATTTCCTGGGTCAGCCAGGGAGAATCCTGGGCAGAGGCCTGGAGTTGGGCCAGCTGCTGCTGGATCTGCTCCAGCTTCTCCTCCTGTTGGGCCAGATAGGAGGCCTTTTCCTGGCTGGGCGGCCCGGAGAGTACGGAGCTGTACTGTCGGTAATACGTCTCCTTGGGGCCCTGGGGGCCGGAAAAGTCCCGGTAGGACAGCACCTGCACCGCCACCAGGAGGAGGAGCACCAGAAGGGCGCCGTTGGAGCGCAGCAGCTTGTACCCCTCGTGGCCCATGGGGTGGACGTGGCAGCCCAGAGACAGGCCCGCCGGGGAACGGCGAGCCGCCGTCACCGGGCTGCGCCGGACAAAGAGCGCCCCGGCCCCGGCGACACTCCCCGCCAGAAGTACCCCACACACCCCCAGGGTGGCGTGGAGCCGGGCCACGGGCAGGCCGAAGAAGTTGAGAAAGAGCAGCCCGTCAAACAGGCGGTAGGTGTCCCCCAGGCCCAGCAAATTCAGGCTCTGGGCCAGGTGGGAGGGCAGCGTCCCCAGGGCAAAGGAGAGCCCCAGGAGCAGGACCGCTGCCACCAGGGAAGCGGAGGAGCGCAGGGCGTTGGCCAGCAGGGCGAACAGCCCGGCCAGGGCCAGCAGCCACAAAAGCTTCAGGGCGAAAAACAGGGCCAGAAAGCCCCCAACTGTCAACAGGTAGGGACAGGCGGTGAGGCCATACACCGACTGCACCGGCAGGCTCAGGTTGCCCAGGCCGTAGAGCCCGGCGGAAATGCCCAGGCAGGTGCCGTACAGCACCAGGGCCAGGAAGAGCACCGCCGCTCCCAGAGCCAGACCCTTGTCCCGGTACAGGGACAAGCGGCCCCGCAGGGTGGGGTGAAGCAGGCACAGGGTGCCCTGTTCCCGCTCCTGGGCAAACAGGGCCAGGGCGGCGGCCAGGGCCAGCAGCACTCCAAAGGCATCGGCCAGGCGGTAGTCCAGCAGCGTCTCCACCCCGCCGAAGAAGCACACCTGGGGCTGCACCTGGCGCACCGTCTCGTACACCCCGTCGGTGAGGCGCAGGGAGCGGGTCTCAAAGCTGTCCCCGGTGCCAAACAGACCCGTGTTCAGCTTGGCCCGGGCCTGGGCCTGGAGCTGGGCCATGGTCTGGGGGAACTCCTCCACCGCCCGGATGCGGTCCAGGGTGTCACCCACCAATCGGGACTCCTGGTAGATGTCCCCGGTGAGCAGGGTGTCGTCGTAGATCTCCGTGTCATATCTGCACCGTTCCGACAGGTCTTCCTCCATGGCCTCCAGCTCCTGGGTGCTGCGGGTATAGAGGGTGGCCATGGGGGCGAAGTTGCCAGATGTGGCGTGGTCATAATAGAGCCAGCCATTGGCCAGACACAGCAGCAGGGCCAAAACCACCAGCATGGGGCTGCCCCACAGTTTTCTCAGTTCCCATTTCATAGGCCGCCCTCATCTCCAAAGGTGTGCAGGTACACATCCTCCAGGGTGGGCTCCACGGTCCGGCTGGGGTAGGGGGGCGGGGCGTCGGCAATGAGCCGCACCGCCACACCGCTGCCGCTGCGGCGCAGAGAGCTCACCAGTCCATACTGGCCCATCTGGGCCAGGTCCGTCTCCGGGATCTCCACATCCCACACCTGGCCCTCCATCCCCTGGCACAGGTTCTGGGGGGTGTCCTGGCATACCACTTCACCGTCCCCAATCAAAACCAGTTCCCGGGCGATGTACTCCACATCGGGGACCACATGGGTGGACAGCAGGACGATTTTGTGCAGGGCCATACTGGCGATGAGGTTGCGCACCACAATGCGCTGCCGGGGATCTAGCCCCGCCGTGGGCTCGTCCAGCACTAGAATGTCCGGGTCGTCCAGCATGGCCTGGGCCAGGAGCAGCCGCTGCTTCATGCCCCCGGACAGGGCCCGGGTGGGCTTTTTCCGCACCTCCTCCAGGGCCAGCAGATGCAGAAGCTCCGCCACCCGCTCCTTGGTGCGGGCTTTGGACATCCCCCGCAGAGAGGCTATGTAGTACAAAAACCGCTCACAGGTGAAGCCGGGGTAGAGGGTCTGCTGTTGGGGCATGTAGCCCAGCCGGGCCCGGAAGCGGCGGCCCAGCTTGGTCACATCCTCCCCGTCCAGAAAGATGTGCCCTTCGGTGGCGGGCAGATTTCCGGTGAGGATGTTCAAAAGAGTGCTTTTCCCCGCTCCATTGGGGCCCAGCAGGCCGTAAATGCCCTCATTCAGGGTGAAGCTCACCCCACGCAGGGCATGCTTGTCTCCGTAGTTCTTTTTGACATGGTCAAAGCGCAGTTCCAGGTTCGCCATAGCTGGTCACCATCCTTGCGTCAAACTCGGATGAGGCGGTCAAACCGCTGAGCCCAATAGTCCTCCTTGGAGAGGATGCAGGGGAAAGGCGTCTCTCCTCCAGAGTAGAGGCCATAGATGTAATCCTGACACTCTCCGCTGGTGGAGAAGGTGACACTTTGCCGGTCCCCCTCATCTTTCAGCAGCTGGGTGGGGCCGCCCTCTGGGTCGGCATAGTATACCTTCAAATCGGGGTCACGGGTATAGATGATGATACGGCCATCGGTAAAAAAGAAGTTTCTCAGCGTCCCTTGATACTCGATCTGACGCTGTTCCCCTGTGGCCAGGTCGTAGAGAAACAGGTCGTCTCCCACGGCGTACAGGGTCAGATCGCCCCAATGGGCCAGACTTGGAACCATATTGCCCCGGATGTAGCCACTGGCCACCACCTCGTAGCTGGACAGATCGGGGGTGTACTCCCGCAGTTCGGTTACTACGTCGTCTGGGTTCTGGTTGTCGTGAAAGTCGTCTAGATAGTCAAAATAGTCCTTGTCTGGATGTTGTGCCAGATACTCCTCCTCACTCAGGGGCTTCTGGGTAAAGATGGACACTGCCGCCAGAATGCGGTCCTCTCCAGCGCCAAACACCTGGACGGATTGGTTTTCAAAGGGAGATTCCACCTTACCGTTATCCAGCTGTACACGAATCATGAAATAATTGGAGGTGGTGCTTCCGTCTTCCTCTATGATGTCATGGAACAAATACAGATAAGCATATCCATGGGCGATCAAACCAGAGGAGAAGTAGTAAGAGTCCCTCCCGGTCTCCCCCATAAACTCACACAATTTGGTGCGCTGGCGGGTCTTGGGGTCCACCTTCCATACAGCGGCACTAATCATACCTTCATTGGACAGCACATACCAGGTGCCATAGTAGTCTACGAACCCGGCGGCGCTTTCCGCCAGATAGGCCCCACAGCTCTCGTCGGTGTGATAGCATCCACTCTGGGAGCACAGCGGCACCTGGGTCTGGACCATGGGATCATAGTAATTCAACAGGCGGCTCTGCGGGACGTAAAAGCCCTTGCCGTCGGCGGAGGGCCCCCAGGAGAGTCCGGCAAGGGTGAAGATCCGATTTTCACTAGGCGGCGCAGCGTGGTTACTCTGAACCGTCGTCCCCGGTTGAGCGGTTTGGGGCATTTGGGCAGTTTGCAGGCAGCCGCTGAGGCAGATGAGCAGGGCCAGGGAGAGAAGAGCGGATGTGAAAGAGAGAATGGTTCGAAATCTCATGGCGCACCACCTTTCAGAGGGGATTTTACAGACAATGAAACGAACTATATAGAAGGTTTCTCATCTGTAAGCGATACATTTCTAATGGCGTCAATATTGCTTATAGACGTTGCAAACCACCTTGGTATCTGCTCTAAAAATAGATGTGGTGTCTACTCTGACGCAATCCTTGATTTGTGATCTGCCCTTGGGACAGACAACGATGGGAGATCGAGTGATTCCGGCTACGGGACCCGTCTCATATGCACCCCCCGAAGCCTTTACAATACCGTAATTTTTGGTAAGCCATTGACCATGCAGAGCCTCTTGCGTGCGTATAACGGCAGCCTCAGTGGAACAGTGGCAGCTATATCCACCCTCACTGGCTTCGGTGTTCAGAATGACGCTATAATGATATTCATGATCGTTATAGACAAGCCAGCCGTATTCCCCCCCGTTATAATTAGACGGTTTTTTGGCAGCAAAAGCAGTGGCAGAGATACAGGAGAGGCAGAGGGCGGTAGCGGAGAGGGCGCACAGGATGCGAGCTGTTTTTTTCGCTTTCATGATATGTTCCTCCTACTATAAAGATTAAGATTTGGTATCAGCAGCCAGTAGGCTGATGATATAATACCGTCGTATGGGTGAGGCTTCCTTTCCCTCCTTGCGGCAGAGTCCGCTGAATACAAGAGTGGAACCTCTCCCTTCACGGGATTTCATTGATGAGCCGGATGAAGCAGCCCGATGTGAGCTGTCTTCTCATTTCGCAGTAGGGTATGACCCGTGGAGAACGAGAGGCGCAGCCATACGAAACCTGAACCAAAGGAGTGTTCTGCATGTACATCGTAGGCATCGACATCGGCAAACGTAATCATGAAGCCAGTATCATGAATGCAGCGGGAAAACAGTATGGAAAGCCCATTCGTTTTGCCAACTCTCATACCGGCTTCAACAAACTGATGGATTGGGTAAAGAACATCTCAGGAGCGGATGATGTCGTCTTTGGAATGGAAGCTACCGGGCACTACTGGCTGGCGCTTTACACCCATTTGTGTCATGAGGGGTACGCCGTCCATGTAATCAACGCTGTTCAGTCAGATGCTCTGCGGGGAATGTATATCCGCCAGGCTAAGAATGACAGCAGAGACTCATTTATCATTGCCGAGGTCATCCGCTTCGGACGCTTTTGTGAAACTGCTGTTTCAGCACCGGAACTCCATGCATTGCGGGAACTATGCCGCCATCGCTTCTGGATCGTTGATTCTGTTTCGGATCTAAAGCGGAAAGTAATCGCGTTGCTGGATCAGGTGTTCCCTGAGTATGAAAACCTTTTTACCAATACCTTTGGAAAGACTTCTTTACAACTTCTCTCCGAATACACGACACCGGAAGAACTGCTTGCCGTTGATACGGCCAAACTGGCAGAGACGATTTACACCGCCAGCCGTGGTCACCATGGCATTGAGAAAGCCCAGGAGATTCAAAACACCGCACGCAATTCCTTCGGAATCCTGCTGGCTTCCGATTCCATTGCCCTTCTCATCCGCCAATACATCGAACAGATTCGCTTCGTGGAAAAACAGGTTGATAGAATCGACACAGAAATCGCACGTTTGCTCTCTGCTTTTGACAACCAACTTACCACCATTACAGGTATTGGCCCAACCCTTGCGGCTACAATCCTTAGTGAAATTGGCGATATCCGCAAATTTGCGTCACCGGGCAAACTAGCCGCCTTTGCCGGTATTGATCCGACTATGAAACAGTCTGGTAACTTTGTTGGCAGCCATGTCCATATGTCCAAACGTGGCTCGCCTTATCTGCGCCGGGCTATTTGGCTTGCTGCAACTATCGCTGCCTTCAAAGACCCTTCCATCTCTGTCTACTACCAGCGCAAACGCTCTGAAGGGAAATCCCATCTCACAGCACTGGGACATGTTTCCCGCAAAATGGTGAATATCATCTTCGCTGTCCTTCGTGACAATACCCCCTATTCCCCAGCTATTTAGAAATCTTCTCTTGACAACCCTTTATAGCCGGTCTTGTATCAAAAACCCCAGAAAATGGGGTGGTACGCGAAAATACGACGTGTATTATATCACGGGTTTGGGAGATTGAAAAGTCTCCGGGAAAAAATATGGAGATTCTTAAGAATTACGATAAAAAACATTCGTCGGTTGTACATTGGCGGGGAATGTGGTATGATGAAGAACACTACACCTGCGAGATACAAAGGGAGGTTCTGCTGTGTATCAGCAAAAGCAGAAGTTACAAAACAGTTTGCTTGTCCTGGTGGATGCCGTATGCCTGGTGGCTGCGTTCCTCTTCGGCAGCGTGGTGCGGCTGGAGTTTCGCCCTGACCCGGTGAACCCCACCATGAACGGGGTCATCGCCAACCTGTGGTTGGTGTTGGTGACCTACTTTTGTGTGTATGTATTTTTCAATGCCAACCAGGACTTTACCCGCCGGGACGGCTATGAAGAGCTGGTATATGTGGTCAAAGTCAGTGCGTTTGTGGCGGGAGTCATTGCACTGGTTTTCTTTGCCGCTCACAAGCTGGAGTACCTGACCCGTACCGTGTGGGCGGTGACGGTGCTCAGCAACCTGGTGCTGATGTACACCAGTCACATGCTGGTCAAGAAAGTGGCCAAAAAGCGCCGGGCCATGGCGGAAAAGGAACACATGTACCTGGTGACCACCCAGAGCCGGGTGACCTACATCCTCTCCCAGCTCAAGCACGAGGAGGTGCTGGAGCGGTACACCCTGCGCATTGCCATTGTGGACCAGGACATGCGGGGCATGACCATCGGGGGCTATCCCGTGGTGGCTACCTTGGAGGACATGATGGAGGACCCCCGCCGGGAGGTGGTGGATGTGGCCTACATCAACGTGCCCTATGACACCGGGAAGTCCCTCCAGGAGTACATTGACGGCTTTGAGGAGATGGGCATCCCCGTCCAGCTCAACATCAACATGCTGGAGGGCAAGGAGGGCTACAGCCGCTGCATCGACATGGTGGGCAACATGCCGGTGGTCAGCTTTGCCCCCCGGTTCTTTGACTACAACAAGCTGGTGATGAAGCGGGCCATTGATATCATTGGCGCCCTGGTGGGACTGCTCATCACCGCTGTGGTGAGCATCTTCGTGGTCCCCGCCATCAAGCTGGAGTCCAAAGGCCCGGCCCTGTTCCGCCAGAAGCGGGTGGGCAAGAATGGCCGCTACTTCTATATCTACAAGTTCCGCTCCATGTCGGCGGATGCCGAGGCCCGTAAGGCGGACCTGATGGAGCAAAACGAGATGAAGGGCCAGATGTTCAAGATGACCAACGACCCCCGGGTGACGAAAGTGGGCAAGTTCATCCGTGCCACCAGCATTGACGAGCTGCCCCAGTTCTGGAACATCCTCAAGGGGGAGATGAGCCTGGTGGGCACCCGTCCCCCCACGGTGGAGGAGTTCAAGCAGTACGAGCCCCGGCACAAGCGCCGCCTGAGCATGAAGCCCGGCCTCACCGGCCTGTGGCAGGTCAGCGGCCGCAGCGACATCGAGGACTTTGAGGAAGTGGTGCGCCTGGACGTGGCGTACATTGACAATTGGAATCTCCAGCTGGATGCGAAAATCCTGCTCAAGACCCTGGTGGTCATTTTCAAAAAGGTGGGAGCCCGATAAGCCCTCCACCCAAGCTGTTGTATCAAAAATAGGAGTGAATGAAAATGAAACAGTATGATTACATCCTGGTGGGCGCCGGTCTGTTCTCCGGCGTCATCAACTACCTGGCCCGTCAGCAGGGCAAAAAGTGCCTGGTGGTGGAGCGCCGGGACCACATGGGCGGCAACGTGTACTGTGAGGATGTGGAGGGCATCCATGTCCACAAGTACGGCGCCCACATCTTCCACACCAGCAACAAGAAGGTGTGGAAGTTTGTCAACGATCTGGTGGAGTTCAACCGCTACACCAACTCTCCCATCGCCAACTACAAGGGCGAGATCTACAACATGCCCTTTAACATGAACACCTTCAGCAAGATGTGGGGCGTGCGCACTCCCCAGGAGGCCAAGGCCAAGATCGACGAGCAGCGCTCGGTCATCCAGGGCGAGCCACGCAACCTGGAGGAGCAGGCCATCAGCCTGGTGGGCACCGATATCTATCAGAAACTGGTGAAGGGCTATACCGAGAAGCAATGGGGCCGGGACTGCAAGGACCTGCCCAGCTTCATCATCAAGCGTCTGCCCGTGCGTTTCACTTACGACAACAACTACTTCAACGACGCCTACCAGGGCATCCCCATGGGGGGCTACAACGTGCTGGTGGACAAGCTCTTTGAGGGTGCCGACGTGGAGCTGGGGGTGGACTTCCTGGCAAACCGGGCCAAGTACGAGGCCCTGGGCCACACCATCATCTACACCGGCGCCATCGACGCCTACTATGACTACTGCTTCGGCAAGCTGGAGTACCGCACCGTCCGCTTTGAGACCGAGGTGCTGGACACCGACAACTATCAGGGCGTGGCCGTGGTCAACTACACCGACCGGGAGACCCCCTACACCCGGGTCATCGAGCACAAGCACTTTGAGTTCGGCACCCAGCCCAAGACCGTCATCTCCAAGGAGTACTCCACCGACTGGCAGGAGGGCATGGAGCCCTACTACCCCGTCAACGACCAGCGCAACCAGGCCCTCTATCAGCAGTATGCCCAGAAGGCGGCCCAGGAACCCAACGTCATCTTCGGCGGCCGCCTGGGCGAGTACAAGTACTACGATATGGACAAGGTCATCGAGTCCGCTATGAACCTGTGGGAGCGGATTCAGGGATGACGTGCACCATTGTCGTAGCGACCCATAAACCCTACCGTATGCCCTCCGACCCCTGCTACCTGCCCCTCCATGTGGGCAGGGCGGGGAAGGAGGATATCGGCTTTTCGGGGGATGATACGGGGGAGAATATCTCCCAGAAAAATCCATTTTACTGTGAACTAACAGGCCTTTACTGGCTTTGGCGCAACGTGGATTCCGATTATAAGGGGTTGGTGCATTATCGCCGCCACTTCGGGGGAAGCGGGAAGAGTAAAGACCCCTGGGAACGCATCCTCACCCAGGGGGAGCTGGAGGCCCTTTTGAAGGGCCAGGACGTGCTCCTGCCCCGTAAGCGCCGCTATTATATTGAGAGCCTCTACTCCCACTACGCCCACACCCACTATGGGGAACACCTGGATGTGACCCGGGAGATCATCGAGGCCCAGTGCCCCCAGTACCTGCCCGCCTTTGACCGGGTGATGCGCCGGACCTGGGGACACATGTTCAACATGTTTGTGATGAAGGGGGAGAAGTGCGACGCCTACTGCGCCTGGCTCTTCCCCATTTTGGAGCAGCTGGAGGGCCGGGTGGACTACCGGAGCCTGGACCCCTTCCAGGCCCGCCTCTTTGGACGGGTCAGCGAGTTGCTGCTGGATGTGTGGCTGGAGACCAACGGGTATGCCTACCAGGAGCTGCCCCTGGTGTCCACCGAGCCGGTGAACTGGTGGAAGAAGGGAACCTCCTTTTTGAAGGCCAAGTTCTCCGGCAAGAAGTACGGCTCCAGCTTTTGAGACGTTGGAATAGGTGAAATTGGAATGGAAGAGGAAAAGATAACCGTCAGTGTGGTGGTACCTGTGTACCAGACGCCTCTGGAGCTGCTGCGCCGGTGCCTGGACAGCCTGGAGGCCCAGACCCTGGAGGGGGTGGAGGTGCTGCTGGCCTTTGACGAGCCGGCGGACGGATACCGGGACACCGTGGCCCCCTACGCCCAGCGCATGGCCTTGCGGGTGCTGGAACTGCCCCACGGGGGTGTGTCGGCGGCCCGGAATGCGGGCATCCGCCACGCCCAAGGGGAGTGGATCTCCTTTGTGGATGCCGACGACTGGATTGACCCGGAGATGCTGGCCCGACAGGTCCAGGAGGGAGAGGCCAGGGGCGCGGATATCATCATGACCGAGCACGTCATGGAGTACGGAGCCAGCTCCCAGCCCCGCGGCTATCAGAGTCAGGCCATGCTCTTTGCGGGGGAGGACAAGCGCCGCTTTGAGTGCGACGTACTCAAGCCCCAGACGGGAGCGGGGTTTGTCACCGCCAAGCTGCTGCGCCGGGCGCTGCTCATGGAGGGGGAGATTTTCTTCCGGGAGGAGCTGTCGGCGGCAGAGGATGCGGAGTTTATGTTCCGGTGTGCCTGCGCCGCCCGTTGCATTGCCTACCTGCCCCTGCCCATGTACCACTACTGGTTCAATGCCGGTTCCGCAGTGCGCCGTTACCGCTCCGACTACGCCCAGCGGTACATCCGCTCCATGGAGGCCATCCGGGCGGACCTGGACCAGATGGGGGACCGGGGGTACTGCCGGGACGCCTATCACAGCTGTGTGCTCTACCACCTGCTGCTCATCGCCGTCAACGACTCCTTCCACCCGGACAACGGGCTGGGGGGACGGGCCCAGCGGAAGGCGTTCCGGGACCTGGTGCACACCCCGCTGTTTGCCCAGTCCCTGGAGCACGTGCACCTGGGAGACTTCTCCACCACCCGGAAGGTGGCGTTGCTGTGTGTGAAGCTCCGGTTTTACTACGGGGTGTATCTCATCGCCAAGGTCCGGCACTGGCAGTTTCGGAAATTTGCAGGACAGTAAGGAAGAAGCATGAAAAACGTATTGGTATTTGGTATGACGGAAAACCCCGGCGGGGTGGAGAGCGTCATTATGAACTATTACCGGGCCATGGACCGCAACCGGGTGCAGCTGGATTTTTTGTGCAACTCGGACACCGTGGCCTATGAAGAGGAGATTTTGGCCCTGGGCGGCAGAGTCTACAAGATTCCCGCCCGGCGGGACGGACGGCGTGCCTTCCACCAGGCCCTGGACGCCTTTATGGCCCAGCACGCCCGGGAGTACTGTGCCATCTGGGTCAATGTGTGCAGCCTGGCCAACATCGACTATCTGAAAGCGGCCAAGCGCTATGGCATCCCCAAGCGCATCATCCACTGCCACAACGCCGCCAACGGGGACAGCTTCCTGCGGGGACTGCTCCACCGATACAATCGGCGGGTGGTGCGGGGCGTGGCCACCGACTTCTGGTCCTGCTCCGACGGGGCCTGCCCCTGGTTTTACGGGGCTGAGGCGGGGAAGCTGCCCCACTATCAGCTCATCACCAACGCCATTGACCCCGCCCAGTTTACCCCCGATCCCCAGGTGCGGCAGGCGTACCGCCGCCAGCTGGGGTGCGAGGACGCCCTGGTGGTGGGACACGTGGGGCGGTTCCACTTTCAAAAAAACCAGAGCTTTCTCCTGGACGTGGTCTCGGAACTGGCCCGCATGGGCCAGCCGGTGAAGGCGCTGCTGGTGGGCCAGGGGGAGGACCTGGAGCCCATGCGTGAGAAGGCCCGCTCTCTGGGGCTGGAGGGCCAAGTGGAATTTCTGGGGGTGCGGTCCGACACCGCCCAGCTCTACCAGGCCATGGACGTGTTTGTCTTCCCCTCCCAATTTGAGGGGCTGCCCATGGCTCTCCTGGAGGCTCAGGCCAACGGCCTGCCCTGTGTGGTGTCCGATGCCATTGTGCCGGAGATTCAGGTCAACTCCAACCTGTACCGCCTCTCCCTCCAGGACAGCCCCAAGCAGTGGGCGGAGTGTGTGGTGAACAAAGCCCTCAAGGCGGGGCGGGTGGACCAGGCCCAGTTTGCCCACTCCCCCTATGACATCAACAGCCAGGTGCAGCGTCTGCAAGCGCTGCTGACAGAGGAGGCACTATGAAGCAATTCTGCATTGTGGAGCGGGACTCCCACGAGTTCCACGCAGGCTCCAAGGCCCGCAACGATGTGGGAGAGATTCTCACCGCCCAGGGGTGGACGGCCCTGCCCGTCCACCGCAGCCAGGGCAAGGGCACCCCGGATAAGCTGAAAATGGCGGCGGTGACCTGGATGGACTGGCGGGGAGTATCCAAGCAGTTGTCCCCCGGGGACACCCTGCTGGTGCAGTACCCCTTGGATATGTACCCCAAGGTCAGCCGTCTGGCCATCCCCTTTTTGCGGGGGATGAAGGAAAAGGGCGTGCAGCTCATCTTCCTCATCCACGACCTGGACAGCCTGCGGGGCGTTGAAGGAAACGGGGAGCGGCAGTTCTTGGAGCTTGCTGACCTGCTCATCGCCCACAACCAGGAGATGACGGAATACTTATGCGAGCGGGGGTACGGGGACAAGGCCATCCGCACCCTGGACCTCTTTGATTACCTATTGGAGGAGGAGCCCACCGCCTGCAACACCCAGGACCCCTGGGAGGTGGTGGTGGCGGGCAATCTCCGTCCGGACAAGGCGGGGTATGTCTACCGCCTGGGCCAGCTGGACTCCAAGGTCCGCTTCCGCCTCTACGGCCCCAACTATCAGGAGGGGGTGCCCCAGGTGGGGGTGAAGTACTGCGGCCAGTTCCCCCCCGAGCAGTTGCCCCAGACTCTGCGGGGCGGCTTCGGCCTGGTGTGGGACGGCGATCGGCTGGACTGTTGTGACGGAGTGTACGGCACCTATTTGAAGTACAACAACCCCCACAAGGCATCCCTCTATCTGGCCTGTGGCATCCCGGTGATGGTGTGGGACCAGTCCGCCCTGGCCGACTACGTGGTGGAGCACCATTTGGGTATTGCGGTGGGCAGCCTGGAAGAGCTGCCCCGGCGGCTGCAGCACATGAGCCGGGAGGAGTACCAGACCCTGTGCCAGGGAGCCCGGGAGATGGGCGCCCGGCTGCGCCGGGGCGCCATGCTGGGCCGGGTGCTCCGGGCCTATGAATCATCCAAGGACGAGGTGACAGAATGAAACGCCACGATGGACTGCGCCAATGCCTTTTCTGGTGCGCTTTTCTCCTCTATTTGGTGGCCACCACCCTGCAATTTACCATGGCCACCGAGGTGGGTATGGTGGGCAAGATATTGACCCTGGCCCGCTACCTCTCCTTTGGGCTGGCCGGGTTGAAAATCCTGTGGGATTGGGCGTTGCTGGGCCTGAAAAAGGAGGGGCCGTGGTCCCTGACCCGGGGGGCGGTGGGCTGTGCCCTGAAATATATCCTGCTGGCAGGGATTGTGCTGCTGGCGGTGGTGACCTCCAAGGATACCTTGCCCCTGTTTGTGCTGGTGCTGCTGCTGGCCTCCAAAGGGGTGGAAGTGGACGACATCTTTGGGATCGCCCTGCCTGTGCAGGTACTGGTGCTGGCGTTTGTCTTCTTCCTCACCCTGGATGGGACCCTCCCCGACCTGACGTACGTGCGGGAGGACGCCACCGTGCGCCACTCCCTGGGCTTTACCTATCCCACCGTGGTGATGACCTACTTTTTTTTCATCCTGGTGTGGGCCATGTGGCGGTGCAGAAAGGGCATCTCAGTGGGCTCCGGAGTGGCGCTGTTGGCGGTCACCGTGGGCCTTTACTACCTCACCGACGCCCGCAACGGCTTTTTGCTCTCCTGTGTGGTGATTCTGGTGGAGATGGTGCTGGGCCAGCGGTCCCGTTGGGATGGCTTGGCCCGCCGTCTGAGTGAGCAGCGCTGGTGCCGGGTGTTGTGCCGGGTGGTGCGGTTTGGCTATGAATACTGCGCCGTGCTCCTGTGCGTTTTGTTGGCGGGGCTGTGCTGGCTCTATCCCGCCCAACCGGCAGCGATGCTCAACCGTCTGCTCTCGGACCGCATTCGCCTCACCGCCCAGGCGGCTGCCAACTACGGCATCCACCTGTTGGGCAACTCCATCCAGTGGGTGGGCTACGGCGGAGATGTGGATTGGGCGACCATTGGAGAGCGGTACAACTTTGTGGACTGCTCCTACTCCCTGACCCTGTTCAACTACGGCGTGATCTTCTCGGCCCTGGTCCTGGTGGGGCTGGTGCTGCTGGGCAAGCGGCTGTACAAACAGGGCAATTGGAACCACTGCTTCCTCTATCTCATGGTGTTGGGATGCTGCTTTATTGAGCCTCGGCTGCTGGAAGTGCACCTGAACCTGGTGCTCTTTGCCGCCGCGCCCATCCTGTACACCTGTCCCAAGTGGCTGGAAGGCAGGAAGTGACCATGGCCAAGATTCAGTCGGTAAAATTCAATTTCGTCATGAACAGCATCCTCACCATGTCTGCCATGATCTTCCCCATTATCACCTACCCCTATGTGACCGGGATTTTGGGGCCTCAGGGGATTGGCACGGTGTCCTTTGCCAACTCGGTGGTGACCTACTTCTCCATGTTTGCCCAGCTGGGCATTCCCACCTATGGCATCCGGGCCTGCGCCAAGGTGCGGGACAACCGGGAAGAGTTGTCCAGAGTCACCCAGGAGATCTTGCTCATCAACCTGGTGACCTGCGTGGTGTCCTATGTGCTGTTCTTTATCTCCCTCCAGGCCATCCCTCAGCTCCGGGAGGAGAAGGGGCTCTACATGGTGATGAGCTCCATGATTCTGTTTAACTCCATCGGGGCAGAGTGGCTGTACAAGGGCCTGGAGCAGTACCGCTATATCACCCTAAGGTCGGTGCTCTTTAAGTTCATCGCCCTGGTGGGGATGTTCCTCCTTATCCATGAGGAGGGGGACTATGTGATCTACGGCGGCATCACCATTTTTGCCTCCGTGGGGTCCAACCTCTTAAACCTCATCAACCTCAAGTGGCTGGTGGATGTGCGCCCCATGGGGCACTACAACTTCCGCCGCCACCTGCGGCCCATCTTCGTGTTCTTCGCTATGTCCATCGCCACCACGGTGTACACCAACATGGACAACGTGATGCTGGGCTTCCTCCGTGGCACCACCGAGAACGGCTACTATGATGCCGCGGTGAAGATCAAGAACATCCTGGTCAGCGTGGTGGCCTCCCTGGGCACGGTGCTGCTGCCCCGAGTGTCCTACTACGTGGAGCGGGGGGAGAAGGAGGCTTTTGCCCAGGCCACTCAGAAGGCCCTGCGGTTTGTCTTCCTGCTGGCCATGCCTCTGTGCCTCTACTTCATCCTCTTTGCCCGGCCCTCCATCTACCTGCTGTCGGGCAAGGCCTTTGAGGCCTCCATTTTGCCCATGCAGCTGATCATGCCCACTCTGGTGTTCATCGGCCTGACTAACATTATGGGCATTCAGATTCTGGTGCCCACCGGGCGGGAGAAACAGGTGCTGTTCTCCGAGATTGTGGGGGCTGTGGTGAATGTGGTGGCCAACTCCCTGCTTATTCCCCAGATGGGGGCGGCCGGAGCGGCCATCGGCACGGTGCTGGCCGAGCTGGCGGTGCTGGTGGTGCAGATCGTCGCCCTGGGCCGGGAAATTCTCCCCGCTCTGGCGAAGCTGCCCTATCTCAGGGTATGGATGGCCCTGAGCGCTGCGGCGGCCTCGGTGGGGTGGCTGTTGGGCAGTTCCCTCCACCCCCTCGTGGTGCTGGTGGCCTCGGCGGTGCTGTTTTTCGCCGTCTATGGCGTGCTCCTGCTGCTGTTGGGAGAGCCTATGGTGCGGGAGATCTGGTCCCAGGTGTGGGAAAAGACCGTGGGAAAAGTGTTGAAAAAGTAAATGGAATCTGGTATAATTCGTTGGATAAACACCAGCGAGGACAAAAGGAAGCTGGCGCATCCCGCCAGCTTCTCTTTTTTGGGAGGGAACCCCTTGTCTCAAATCAAATTATTTGTGTGCTGTCACCAAGCGGGGCAGCGCGTTCCGGCGCACCCCCTCCTCCAACCCGTGCAGGTGGGGGCGGCGCTGGCCCAAGACCATTTCCCTGGTTTTGCCCACGACGATGCGGGAGAGAACATCTCCCAGAAAAACCGCTCCTACTGTGAGCTCACCGCTCACTACTGGGCGTGGAAGAACGTGGAGGCGGACTACTACGGATTTTTCCACTACCGCCGCTACCTGTATCTGGACGAGCACGCCCGCCGTCCCTACCGCCTGGCGGGAGAGTTGACGGCGGAGGGCCTGGAGACCCTGGGCTTCGACCGGCTGGAGGGGTGGCTGGAGGGCAAGGCCTGCGTGGTGCCCATGGGAGAGGACATGCACATCTCGGTGCGGGACCACTATGCCCGGGCCCCCTATCACCACCGTGAGGACTTGGCTCTGGTGGAGGACATTGTGAGGGAGAAATACCCGGACTATGTGCCCGCCATGGAGGAATATCTCTCCGGCACCAACTGTTATTTTGGCAATATCTTTATCATGCAAAAGCCCCTGTTTGACCAGTATTGCGGGTGGCTTTTCTCCATTCTGGAGGAATTTGACCGCCGGGCAGACACCACCGGCTACTCCACCCAGGAGCTGCGGGTGGACGGGTATCTGGCCGAGCGGCTGTTGGGGGTGTATGTCACCCACCTGCGCCGCACCACTGGGACCCAGGTGTACGAGCTGCCCCGGGTGCAGTTTGAGCCGGACAACAAGAAGCGGGTTCAGCGGAAGCTGCTCAACGCCCTGCTCCCACCGGGGAGCCGCCGGAGGGCTTGGGTGAAGAAGGGAAGAGGGTGAAGCGCTTGGCAGCATGTGACATTTCTGTGATTATTCCGGTGTACAACATCCAGCAGCACCTGAGAGAGTGCCTGGACAGCGTGCTGGGCCAGAGCTATCCCCACCTCCAGGTGATCTGTGTGGACGACGGCTCCACCGATGAAAGCCCCGCCATCCTGGCCGAGTACGCCCAGAAAGACCCCCGGGTGCAGGTCATCCGCCAGCAAAACGCCGGACCCGGCGCTGCCCGGAACACTGGACTGGAGGCGGCGGTGGGGGAGTACGTCATTTTCCTGGACTCGGACGACTGGTTCGAGCCGGACTTTTTGGAACAGATGGTGGATACCGCCCAGCGGGAAGGGGCGGATGTGGCCATCTGCCGGGCGGTGGAGTTTGACACCAACTCCGGGCGGGAACTGCCCTCCGAGTGGATGATGAAAAAGCAGTACCTCCCCGGCAAGCTGGCCTTTGCCCCTCAGGAGATGGCCGACCACCTGTTCCAGTTCACCTACGGGATGCCCTGGGACAAGTTCTACCGCCGGGAGCTGCTTACTTCTTCTGGCATCCGCTACCCGGCCCTGAAAAACTCCGAGGATCTGGCCTTTGTCTATCCCACGCTGTTGGCGGCAAAGCGCATTGCCGTGGTGGACGAGGTGCTCATTCATCACCGGATTAACCGCATGGCCTCGGTGTCCAACAGCCGCTGCGGCCAGCCCGAGGCCCCCTATGAGGCCTTCCAGATCGTCAAGGAGTATCTGGAGCAACACCAGCTCATGGACACCTACCGCCGCAGTTTCCTCAACTGGGCCATGGAGTTTTTGGTCTGGCACATCAGCAACATGTCACAGCGAGACATTCAGAGACAATACCTACACACGCTGCGGCGCCAGTGGCTGCCCCAGCTGCACTTTGAGGAGCATCCCGCCAGCTACTACGAGAGCAAAAGCTGCTACGCCAAATACCTGCTGGCCCGGTATGCCCCTTATCCTGTGTTTGCTGCCGTGGTGAAGGTGTATAAAAAAGCCAAACATGGGGGGCAGTGAGCATGGAGAAGATGCAAATTTCCGTCATTATCCCGGTGTACAACACCGAGGCCCACTTAAACGCCTGCCTGGACGGCGTTCTGAGCCAGAACATCCCAAACCTGGAGGTCATCTGTGTGGACGACGGCTCCACCGACCGCAGTCTGGAGGTGCTCCGGGAGTACGCCGCCCGTGATCCCCGGGTGGTGGTGCTCACCCAGAAAAACTCCTTTGCCGGCGTGGCCCGCAACCACGGCCTTGAGGTGGCCCGGGGTGAGTACGTGGCCTTTTTGGACTCGGACGACCAGTTTTTGCCCGGAGCCCTGGAGGGGCTGTATGCCCAGGCCAAGGAGCACGACCTGGACGTCATCAAGGCGGGCTTTTCCTATGTGGAGCCGGGGGGAGAGCCCTACACCACCCTGTACTCCACCTTGAGCTGCATCGGCAAGGGTCAGGCCAAGCGGGTCATGCGCTTCACCGACCTGCCTCTGCGGCTGCTGCAAGTGCCCGACGTGCCCTGGAATGGCCTGTACCGCCGGGCCTTTTTGGAGCAAAACCACATCCACTTCAACAACCTCCGGTGCATCAACGACCACTCCTTCTGGATTGCCTGCCTCATCCACGCACCCCGGCTCATGGTGACCCACACTCCGGTGGCCTGCTACCGGGTGGAGCAGAGCACCTCTCTGGTGGGGCGTAAGGCGGCCCATTTCCACTGTCAGCTGGAGTCCTATGCAATTGTCCGGGAGATGGTGAAGGATTTGCCGGACAAGCTGCGCCGGGCTGTCATGCGCAACGAGCTCAACGGCATGTTCGGCTGGTATGAGCGGCTGCGCCCCCAGGCCCCGGACGTGGAGGGCCTGGACCGACAGGTGGCGGAGTTTTTGAAGCAGTTGGATGAGGAAGAGGTGGGGGTGAAATTCCTCCGCTCCTTCTCCTATAGCGGCTCCTATTTCTCTCTGCGCTATGGCCAGCCTGCCCCCAAGCGCCCCAACCCCCTGGTGCGGGCGGTGAGCTGTTGGCGGGACCACGGCTGGACCTACACCTGGGAGAAGCTGCGCTCGAAAGGAGAACAGACATGGGTACGGTGAAAAATGCCTTGAAGAAGGTCTTGCCTCCGCCCGTCTCTGCCTTTAACCGGGAGGTGGAGCGGATTTTGGCCGCTCAGGAGGACAATGCTCAGCTGATTCAACAGTTGCGCCATGAGGTGGAATCGCTGACCCAACAGCTGGAGGATACCCAGAAGATGGTGAATGCCCTGACCAAAGTTGTGCAGGAGAACCAAGCTGCAAAACTGGAGCATGTGCGCAGACAATCGGCGGATGCCTCCCGAAATGCGGCAGAAGGGACTTGGGCCAACGTCTTCCACGATACGATTCGAGAAAGCAAGTGGCTGACCGATGCCACATTTTCGCCGGGCAGATGGGCAGTGGGATATCCCTATCTGTATGCCATGTATCGAGTGCTCAACGAATTCCAGCCCAAGCGTATTTTAGAGCTGGGGTTGGGCCAGTCCACCCGAATGATTGCCCAGTATGCTGCGGCCCATGAGGGCGTAGAGCATCTTGTGGTGGAGCATGACCCGGCGTGGATTCAATTTTTCAGCCAGGCATTCTCCCTGCCCGCCTCCACGCAGATTGTACAGCTGGAGCGGGAAATGGTGCCCTATCAAGAGGCACAACAGGTGCGCGTGTTCCAGGGCTTTCAGCAGGCCTTGGCGGGAAAGCAGTTTGACTTTATCTCCATCGACGCACCGTTGGGTGGAGATATGAAGGAGTACGCCAGGATCGACGTATTGCGTATGATGCCCGGATGTTTGAGTCGGGACTTTGTCGTTATGGTGGATGACGCAGAGCGACCGGGAGAGCGGCATACCGTGGCAGCCATGGAGAAATGCTTGCAGGAACATGACATTGCCTATCAGCGTGGCGGATACAACGGGAAAAAAGATACCGTTTTGCTCTGCTCACAGTCTGTGGGATTTTTGAGCAGTATGTGAGGGCTTGCCCCTGACACATCATGTGATGAAGAAAAGGAATGGAGAAAAAAGAAATGGAACCTAAGGTTTCGGTGATTATCCCGGTATACAACGTGGAGAAGTACCTGGGCCCCTGCCTGGACAGTATATTGGGACAAACTCTGAACAACATCGAGGTCATCTGCGTGGACGACGGCTCCACCGACCGCTCCCTGGACATTCTCCGGGAGTATGAGAAGCGGGATGCCCGGGTGAAGGTGCTCACCCAGCCCAACACCAACGCCGGAGCGGCCCGCAACAAGGGCATCCAGCAGGCCAGGGGCGAGTACCTGTCCTTCCTGGACTCGGACGACCACTTTGACCCCACCATGCTGGAGAAGTGCGCCGCTCGTATGGACCAGGACGGGTCTGACGTGCTGGTGTTCGGGGCCAAACAGCACAACATGCGCACCGGGGTCATCTCGGACATGCCCTGGAGCCTGCGCCTGGACCGCTGCCCCCAGAAGTCGGTGTTCCCCCCCCGCGAGGTGAAGGACTACCTCTTCAACAACTTCCAGAACTGGCCGTGGAACAAGCTGTTCCGCCGCTCCTTTGTGGAGCAGCACCACATCACCTACCAGGAGATCACCCGCACCAACGACATGGCCTTTGTCTGTCAGGCCCTGGCCCAGGCCGGGCGCATCTCGGTGCTGGACGAGTATCTGGCCTACTACCGGGTGGAGACGGGCAGCAGCCTCCAGCAGAGCAACCACCGGGACCCCATGGCCTTTACCCAGGCCTTTGTGGAGACCAAGCGCCGCCTGGAGCAGGCGGGCCTGTACCACAAGTTTGAGAAGAGCTTTTTGAATGTGATGCTCAGCGGCGCCCGGTTCAACCTCTACAACATGAAGACGGTGGAGGCCAAGGAGACGGTGGTCCGCTGGATTCAGAATGAGATGGACCAGGAGTTCCACGTGTTCTCCAAGGACCGCAGCTATTTCTACATGCCCGCCCACTATGACGAGCTCAAGGACCTGAGCCAGCAGGGCGAGGTGGCCCGGCAGGTGGCGGCCCCGGTGAAACAGCCCAAGGTGTCGGTGATCATGCCCTCCCTCAACGTGGGCCGCTTTATCCGGGAGTGTATTGCCAGTGTCAGCAAGCAGACCCTGGAGGACATTGAGATCATCTGTGTGGACGCCGGGTCCACCGACGGCACCCTGGAGCTGCTGGAGTACGCCGCCCAGCTGGACCACCGCATTCAGGTGGTGCGCAGCGACAAGAAGAGCTACGGCTACCAGATGAACCTGGGACTGGATGCAGCCCGGGGCGAGTACATCGGCATTGTGGAGACCGACGATTGGATTGAGCCCACCATGTTTGAGACCATGTACCAGGCCGCCAAGGCCCAGAAGGCGGACATGGTCAAGTGCAACTACCACTGGTTCACCACTGGGCAGGGCAGACAGTCCCTCCCCTTTGAGAACCTGTCCCGCTGCCAGTACGGCAAGGTGTTCTGTCCCCGCACCGACGACCACGCCATCTTCACCACCACCCCCGCCATCTGGAGTGGCATCTACCGCAAGGACATGCTCACCAGCCACGGCATCCGCTTCCATGAGACCCCGGGGGCCTCCTTCCAGGACACCTCCTTCCACTTCATGGTGTGCACCGTGTCCCAGCGCTGCTATCTGCTGGAGGACCACTTGCACCACTACCGCAAGGACAACGACGGCTCCTCGGTGCACTCCAAGGGCAAGGTGTTCTGTGTCAGCGATGAGATGCACTACTATGAGCAGTTCCTGGAGAAAAATCCCCAGTACAAGAAGGAACTGTATGCCTTCTACCTGTCTTTGAAGTATGAGAAGTACCGCTGGAACTACGAGCGCCTGACGGCGGAGAACCAGTGGTCCTTTATGGAGCTGATGCACCGGGAGTTCCAGGAGGCCTACCGTCAGGGCCAGCTGGACAACCGGGAGTTTACCCCCGAGGCCTGGGAGAACCTGAGCCGGGTGGTCACCAACCCCATCCAGCAGTTCAAGCTCACCTGTAAGACCTATTCCACCCGCCCCAACCTGTCCCAGGTGTTCCCCGCCCAGGTGGTGGTGGAAAGCCGGGTGGAGGCCCCCAAGGTGTCGGTGATCATCCCCATGTACAATGTGGAGGAGTACATCGCCCAGACCGTGGACAGCGTGCTGGGCCAGACCGATAAGCAGGTGGAAGTGGTGTGCGTCAACGACGGCTCGGTGGACGCCACCCTGGACATCGTCCGGGACATCGCCCAGCGGGACGGCCGGGTGACCCTGCTCCACCAGATCAACAAGGGCCAGTCCGCCGCCCGAAATGTGGGCATCCAGCAGGCCAAGGGTGAGTTTATCATCTTCCTGGATGGGGATGATATGCTGGAGGAGAACACCGTGGCCACCCTCTATCCCCAGGCGGTGGAGCGGGAGCTGGACGTGCTGTACTACGACGGCAAGTCCATCTACGACACCCCCGAGCTGGAGAAGGCCCACCCCTACTATAAGACGGCCTACGAGTACCTGGCCGAGTTGCCCGATGTGATGACGGGCCGGGACCTGTTCTGCCGCATGAAGGACGACCGGAAGTACCGGGCCTCCCCCTGTCTGGGCATGTACCGCAAGTCCTATCTGCTGGACAAGCATTTGACATTTGTGGAGGGCATTGTCCACGAGGACAACCTGTTTAGCATTCAGTCCATGGTGCAGGCCCAGCGGGTGGCCCACGTCACCGACCAGCTGCTCATCCGTCGGGTGCGGGAGGGCTCCACGGTGACTATGAAGAAGACCTTCATGCACATCTACGGCTACCTCACCTGTATGACGGGCATGTATGAGTTCATCCAGAGCCGGGAGTACGACCAGGAGCTGCAGCGGCATGTGTCCACTGAGATCAGAAGTCTGTCCCGCCAGACCTGGAACGACTACGCTCTGGTGGAGGACAAGGGCGCCTGTCGGGGCAAGCTGACCCCTGCAGAGGACATGATGCTCAATGCCCTTATGGCGGGAGCGGGAGGCGGCGGCTTTGCTGGTGACGAGGCCAACCTCATCCGGGCCTCCTGGACCTACCGTATCGGCAGCTTCTTCACCTTCATCCCCCGGAAAATCCGGGGCGGCATCCGCTGCTACCAGGAGAACGGGAAGGAGTACACCATCAACCGGGTGAAAGAAAAATTCGCACACTTGTTTGGGAGATGAAACAGATGAACATTGCCATTGCCGGAACCGGCTATGTAGGACTGGCCAATGCCATTTTGT
Organism: Pseudoflavonifractor sp. An187; assembly: GCF_002160275.1. NCBI lineage: Bacteria > Bacillati > Bacillota > Clostridia > Eubacteriales > Oscillospiraceae > Pseudoflavonifractor > Pseudoflavonifractor sp. An187. The sequence goes on from NZ_NFKG01000017.1 coordinate 22,998, forward strand.
TGGCCCAGCACCACCACGTCACTGCGGTGGACCTGGTGCAGGACAAGGTGGACGCCATCAACGCCAGACAATCTCCGCTGGTGGATGCGGAGATTGAGGACTACCTGAAGAACAAAGACCTGGACCTCACCGCCACCACCGACGGGGCGGCGGCCTATGCAGGGGCGGACTACGTCATTGTCTCCACCCCCACCAACTACGACCCGGTGAAGAACTACTTTGACACCTCCTCGGTGGAGTCCGTGGTGCGCCTGGTGATGCAGGTCAACCCCGAGGCCATCATCGTGGTGAAGTCCACCGTGCCGGTGGGCTTTACCCTGGGCCTGCGGGAGAAGCTGGGGTGTGAGAACCTGATTTTCTCCCCGGAGTTTCTCCGGGAGGGCAAGGCGCTCTACGACAACCTGTACCCCTCCCGCATCATTGTGGGAGCGCCCCTGGACGACCCCCGGCTCAAGAAGGCGGCGGAGACCTTCGCCAACCTCCTGGCAGAGGGGGCGGAGAAGAAGGACATTCCCATCCTTATCACCAACCCCACCGAGGCCGAGGCGGTGAAGCTGTTTGCCAACACCTATCTGGCCCTGCGGGTGTCCTTCTTCAATGAGCTGGACACCTACGCCGAGGTGCGGGGCCTGAACACCCGCCAGATCATCGAGGGCATCGGCTACGACCCCCGCATCGGCAACTACTACAACAACCCTTCCTTCGGCTACGGCGGCTACTGCCTGCCCAAGGACACCAAGCAGCTGCGGGCCAACTATGACCAGGTGCCCAACAACATCATCTCTGCCATTGTGGACGCCAACCATACCCGCAAGGACTTCATTGCCGAGCGGATTCTGGAGAAGGCGGGCTACTACGGACCCCACGGCGAGGGGAGAGATGGCACCCCCGGCAAGCCCTGCGTGGTGGGGGTGTACCGCCTGACCATGAAGGCCAACTCGGACAACTTCCGCCAGTCCAGCATTCAGGGCGTCATGAAGCGCATGAAGGCCAAGGGGGCGGAGGTCATCATCTACGAGCCCACCCTGAAGGAGGACACCTTCTTCGGCAGCCGAGTCATCCGTGACTGGCAGGAGTTTGTGGACCAGAGCGATGTCATCGTGGCCAACCGCTATACCAAGGACCTGGAGCCCGTGATGGATAAGGTGTATACCCGGGACCTCTACTTCCGAGATTAATTAGGGGAGTTGCTATGATAGAGAAGTTGAAACGCCACCAGTTCCTCTTTGAGGAGCTGGTGAAGCGAGATTTTAAGAAGAAGTACAAGCGCACCGTGTTGGGCATGGCCTGGAGCGTGCTCTCGCCCCTGATGACCCTGCTGGTGATGCGCCTGGTGTTTACCCAGTTCTTTGGACGGGGGATGGAGCACTACACCACCTATCTGTTCTGCGGTAACCTGATCTTCTCCTGCTTTAACGAGTCCACCAGCCAGGGTATGACCTCGCTGATGGGCAACGCCAACATCTTTACCAAGGTCAACGTGCCCAAGTACCTGTTTCTGCTCTCCAAAAACGTGCAGACCCTCATCAACTTTGCCCTGACCTTGGCGGTGTTCTTTGTGTTCTGTCTGTTAGACCAGATCACCTTTACCTGGAAGTTCATTCTGCTCCTTTACCCTGTGCTGTGCCTGGTGCTGTTCAACATCGGCGTGGGCATGGTGCTGTCCGCCCTGTTTGTCTTTTTCCGGGACGTGCAGTACCTGTGGACCATCTTCACCCAGCTTTTGATGTATATGTCCGCCATCTTCTATACCGTGGACATCTACTCCCCCCTGATGCAGAAGCTGTTCTACCTCAACCCGGTGTACACTTTCATCTCCTACTTCCGTAAGATCGTCATCTACGGCACCATCCCCACCCCATGGCACCATGGCCTGATGCTGCTGTATGTGGTGCTGGCCCTGGCTGTGGGAGCCCTGATCTACAAGAAATACAACACCCAGTTCCTGTATTACGTGTGATAAAGGGGAGCGGAGGGTAAGGAGATAACGCATGAAAACCCAAAATCAAAAACGATATCTGATTCTGCTGGCGTTGGTGCTGGTGTTGGCGGTACAGACCGTCATGATGGGGTACTTTGGCCAGAAAAAGGCTGGGTACCACGTGGACGAGGTCTATACCTATGAGCTGTCCAACTATCCCGGGACCTTCTTCTCGGAGACCGAGGGCTTTTTGGACACCTGGGTGGACGGCTCCTTCTTCCAGGAGGCCATGTCGGTGGACGGACTGGGGGATTTGGACTACTCCATCCCCTACCACAACCAGGAAAACGACGTGCACCCGCCCATCTACTACTTTGTCATCCACACCGTCTCCGCCCTGTTCCACGGGGAGGTGAGCAAGTGGATTGGCATTTTGCCCAACATGTTCTTCTGCCTGCTCACCACCGTGCTGCTCTACCTGGTGGCGGCCCGGCTCTTCCCCAATCGGGTGCTGGCCCTGTTGGCGGCAGCCATGTGGGCTTGGAGCGTGGGAGGTATGACCACGGCGGTGTTCATCCGCATGTATGCGCTGCTGACCTGCATTGCCACGGCTCTGGTGCTGGTGCACCTGAAAGCCCTGGAGGATGTGCGGCGGGGTAAGCTGCGCAAGAGAACCGCTGCGCTGCTCTTTGTGGTGACCCTGCTGGGCATCCTGACCCAGTATTACTTCCTGGTGTTCTGCTTCTTCCTGTGCGGAATTTTCTTCCTCTACCTGTGTGCCACCCGGCGGTGGAAGCTGCTGGCAGTATACACAGTGCTGGAGGGCGGGGCCCTGTGCGCCGCTGTGGTCCTCTTCCCCAAGATGCTGTTCCACATCTTTGGCGGCTACCGGGGCAAAGAGGCCTTTGGCAGCATGGCCACCAAGGAGGGCACCTTGGATGGTCTGAAAAAGGTGGCCAGCACCATCAGCCGCCAGCTCTTCAACGGCTGGCTCAAGGAGTGCATCCTGCTGGTGGTGGCCGTGGTGGTGGTGTACTTCCTGGTCAAGCACGTGCTGCACCTGCGTCTATTCCCCAAGGGGGAAGAGGTGGGTATGGCCGTGGAGATGGACGTGCACCTGGACCGCAAGCTGCGCCTGCACATCTCCCATGTGGATGTGGCCGTGGCCCTGCTGGGCGTGGTAGCCGTAGGCTACTGGGGACTGGTGGGAAAAGTGGCGCCCTATAAGACCGACCGCTACTTCTTCTGCATCTACCCCCTCATCGTTCTGTGCATGGTCTACCTGGGCTATCGCACCCTGATGCTGCTGGTGCGCAACCCCCAGCGGTGCACCATCGTCCTGGCTGTGGTGGCCCTGGGGATTACCGCCATGTCCTATCGGACCCAGACGGTAAACTACCTCTTCCTGGAGACCAACCAGAGAGCCCAGGAGCTGGCGGGGTATGAGGAGTACCCTGTGATCATTCTCAGCGTACAGGGGACCCCGGAATTTGCCGACGCCCAGGCCATGGAGTTCCCAGAGCATTCCCAGATCTACCGCTGCGGGGGGAAGGATTTTGCCGCTCTCAGGGATGCCGTGGAGTCCAAGGACCTGGAGGGCGGATTCCTGCTGTTCATCCGGGACTTCGGCAAGATGTCCCAGGAGGAGATCCAGGAACAGGTGGAGGCCCAGCTGGACCTGGCCCAGTTTGAGCTCTTGACCAGAATCGGGTGCAACGTCTATTTCTGCACCCTGGAGGAGGCTGCGTCATGATGATTACCGTGGTGGTGCCCTGCTACAACGAGGAGCAGGCCCTGCCTTACTTTATCCCGGAAATTCAACAGGTGGCCAAGACCTTGGAGACGCAGTACCAGGTGGACCTGGAGGTGCTGCTGGTCAACGACGGCTCCAAGGACGGCACTCTGTCCCTCATGCGCACCTACGCCGGGCAGTACCAAAACGTCCGCTACCTCTCCTTCTCCCGAAACTTCGGCAAGGAGGCGGCCATTTATGCGGGCCTGGAACATGCCAAGGGGGACTATGTGGCCATCATGGACGCGGATATGCAGGACCCCCCGGCGCTGCTGCCCCAGATGTATGAGATTCTCCGGGACGAGCCCTATGACTCGGTGGCCACCCGCCGGGTGGACCGGGCAGGGGAACCCCCCATCCGCAGCTTTTTTGCCCGCACCTTCTACAAGCTCATCAACCGCATTTCCGATGCCGACATTGTGGACGGCGCCCGGGACTACCGGCTGATGAAGCGGGCCATGGTGGACGCCATCCTGTCCATGAAGGAGTACAACCGCTTCTCCAAGGGCATTTTCGGCTGGGTGGGTTTCCGCACCAAGTGGCTGCCCTATGAGAATGTGCAGCGGGTAGCAGGGGAGACCAAGTGGTCCTTCTGGAAGCTGTTTCTCTACTCCATCGAGGGCATCGTGGCTTTTTCCACCGCCCCTTTGGCCATGGCCTCGGTGTTCGGCATTATCACCTGCCTGTGCGCCGCCCTGGCCCTGTGCTTCATCCTGGTGCGCACCATCCTCTTTGGCGACCCGGTGGAGGGCTGGCCCAGTATGATGTGCGTGATGCTCTTCTTGGGGGGCATCCAGCTGCTGTCCATCGGCGTCATCGGTCAGTACCTGGCCAAGACCTATCTGGAAACCAAGCATCGTCCCATCTACATCCTGCAAGAGAGCAGCGATGGCACAAAAAAGGATGAAGGGGTACAATCATGAGTATTTTGGAAGTGAATAACGTCTCCATCCGGTATATGACGGGAGATTTTAAAGACATCGGCATCAAGGAGTACGTCACCCGCCGCCTGCGGGGCAAGTACGAGGTGAAGAAGTTCTGGGCGGACAAGCACGTCACCTTCTCCCTGGAGAAGGGGGACATGCTGGGCATCATCGGCACCAACGGTGCGGGCAAATCCACCCTGCTCAAGGCCATCTCCGGCATCATGGAGCCCACCGAGGGGTATGTACACCGAGAGGGCACCATTGCCGCCCTGCTGGAGCTGGCCAGCGGCTTTGACGGGGACCTGACGGTGCGGGAAAACACCTACCTCCGTGGAGCCATGCTGGGCTATACCCGCAAGTTCATGAACGAGATGTACGACCAGATCATCGAGTTTGCCGACCTGAAGGAGTTTGAGGACCGCCCCTTTAAACAGCTGTCCTCAGGCATGAAGTCCCGTCTGGCCTTCTCCATTGCCTGCCTGGTCCAGCCGGATATCCTCATCCTGGACGAGGTACTGTCCGTGGGCGACGGCGCATTCCGCCGCAAGAGCGAGGCCAAGATGAAGGAGATCATCTACGGCGGCGCCACCTCCATTCTGGTCTCCCACTCCCTGGAGCAGGTCCGGGAGATGTGCACCAAGATTTTGTGGCTGCACAAGGGCCACCAAGTGGAGTTTGGGGATGACGTCCAGGGCATCTGCGACCGCTATCAGGAGATGCTGGACGGCAAGCGGAAGATCGAGGTCCCCGCTGACTGAACCATCCTCTATATCAACCCCCTCGCCCCATGGGCAGGGGGGTTTTCCTTGCTGAAAAAACATCGGTCACAGTGCAAAAAAGGCACTACTCAACGGGGCGAAAAGGTGGTATAATCCCACAAAGGGCGTTGACCGTGCTGACTCCCTGTAAGGCTCGTACACCATAGGCTGTCTGTCCCACAAGGAGGACAGACCACACCACACATATGGAGGTAATCAGTATGCGTTTTACTCTTCCCCGTGATCTGTACCATGGAAAAGGCTCTCTGGAGGAGCTGAAGAACCTGAAGGGCACCCGTGCATTTGTCGTCACCGGCGGTGGCAGCATGAAGCGATTTGGCTTCCTGGCCCGGGTAGAGAATGCCCTGAAGGAAGCGGGCATGGAGGTACATATTTTTGAGGGCGTGGAGCCCGATCCCAGCGTCACCACCGTAATGCGAGGCGCTGAGGAGATGCGCCAGTTCCAGCCCGACTGGATTGTGGCCATCGGCGGCGGCAGCCCCATCGACGCGGCCAAGGCCATGTGGGCCTTCTATGAGTACCCCGACGTCACCTTCGACGACCTCATCGTCCCCTTCAACTTCCCCACGCTGCGGCAGAAGGCCCATTTCTGTGCCATCCCCTCCACCTCCGGCACTGCCACTGAGGTGACCGCCTTCTCCGTCATCACCGACTACGACAAGGGCATCAAGTACCCCCTGGCCGACTTCAACATCACCCCCGATGTGGCCATTGTGGACCCCGAGCTGGCCGAGAAGATGCCCCCCAAGCTCACCGCTCACACCGGTATGGACGCCATGACCCACGCCATTGAGGCCTATGTGTCCACCGTCCACTGCGACTACACTGACCCCCTGGCCCTCCACGCCATCCAGATGGTGCACAACGACTTGAAGAAGTCCTATGAGGGCGACATGGATGCCCGGGACCGGATGCACAACGCCCAGTGCCTGGCGGGCATGGCCTTCTCCAACGCCCTGCTGGGTATCGTCCACTCCATGGCCCACAAGACCGGAGCCGTGTTTGAGGGCGGTCACATCATCCACGGCGCAGCCAACGCCATGTACCTGCCCAAGGTCATCCAGTACAACGCCAAGAACCCCGAGGCCGCCCAGCGCTACGCCTACATCGCCCGCTTCATGGGCCTGGAGGGCAGCGACACCCAGTCCCTGGTGGCCGCTCTGGTGGCCGAGCTGCGCCACATGAACGATGAGCTGAACATTCCCCAGTGCATCGCCCACTACGGCGAGGGCGGCACCATTGCCGAGCAGGGCTTCGTGGGCGAAGAGGAGTTCCTCTCTAAGCTGCCGGAGATCGCCAAGAACGCCCTGGGCGACGCCTGCACCGGCTCCAACCCCCGCCAGCCCGACCAGGCGGACATGGAGAAGCTGCTCACCGCTTGCTATTACGACCTGGACGTTGACTTTTAATCCTTTAGCGTGTAAAATAGGGGGAGGGGAATGGCTCTCCCCCTATTTTCTTTTGCGCGATACCCTCATGGAAGGAGATTGTTATGTTTCGAATTGCGGAAAAAACCCCGCTGAACCCCACCGTCACCAAGATGGTCATCGAGGCCCCTCTGGTGGCCAAGAAGGCGCAGCCGGGTCAGTTTATCATTGTACGCCCCTTCGAGGACTCCGAGCGGATTCCTCTGACCATTGCCGACTTTGACCGCCAGGCCGGCACCATCACCATTATTTTTCAGATCGTCGGCGGCACCACCATGGAGCTCAACCAGTTGGAGGCGGGCCAGTCCGTCCACGACTTTGTGGGCCCCCTGGGCCGGGCCAGTGAGCTGGAGGGCCTGAAGAAGGTGGCCGTGGTGGGCGGCGGCGTGGGCTGCGCCATCGCCTATCCCACCGCCAAGCGCCTCCACGAGCTGGGGGCCGAGGTGCACTCCATCGTGGGCTTCCGCTCCAAGGACCTGGTGATTTTGGAGCAGGAGTTTGAGGCGGTGTCTGACCACATGGTAAAGATGAGCGACGACGGCACCTGGGGCGAGAAGGGCCTGGTGACCAACGCCCTGGAGGCCCTCATTCAGGCGGGCAACCAGTACGACGAGGTCATCGCCATTGGACCCCTCATCATGATGAAGTTTGTCTGCAAGCTCACCGAGAAGTACGGCATCAAGACCACCGTGTCCATGAACCCCATCATGATCGACGGCACCGGCATGTGCGGCGGCTGCCGCCTCACCGTGGGCGGCGTGACCAAGTTCGCCTGTGTGGACGGCCCTGACTTTGACGGCCACCAGGTGGACTTTGACGAGGCCATGCACCGGGGCTCCACCTACCGGGAGTTTGAGACCCACGCCCGGGAGGCCTCTTGTAATCTGCTCAACAAGGAGGTGCAGTGAGCATGGCACACCAGATCAACATGGACCCCTGCAAGTGCCCCATGCCCAGCCAGGAGCCCCAGGTGAGAAACCACAACTTTGACGAGGTAGCTCTGGGCTACACCGCTGAGATGGCGGTCAGCGAGGCCAAGCGCTGCCTGAACTGCAAGAATAAGCCCTGCCAGACCGGGTGCCCCGTGGGCATCGACATCCCCGCCTTCATCGGCAAGGTGGCCGAGGAGGACTTTGAGGGGGCCTATCAGGTGCTCTCCGCTTCCAGCGCTCTGCCCGCCGTGTGTGGCCGTGTCTGCCCCCAGGAAAACCAGTGCGAGGGCAAGTGCGTCCGGGGCATCAAGGGCGAGAGCGTGGGCATTGGCCGCCTGGAGCGGTTTGTAGCCGACTGGCACCGGGAGCATGTCACCGACACCCCCGTCAAGCCCCAGCCCAACGGCCACAAGGTGGCCATCATCGGCGCTGGCCCCTCCGGCCTCACTGCCGCGGGCGACCTGGCCAAGCTGGGCTATGCCGTGACCATCTACGAGGCCCTTCACCTGGCGGGTGGCGTGCTGGTGTACGGCATCCCCGAGTTCCGTCTGCCCAAGGCCATTGTGCAGCAGGAGATTGACGGCCTCAAGGCCCTGGGCGTGGACATCGAGACCAACATGGTCATCGGCAAGGTGCTCACCATTGACGAGCTCATGGGCGAGTACGGCTTCGAGGCGGTGTACATCGCCAGCGGCGCTGGCCTGCCCCGGTTTATGGGCATCCCCGGCGAGAGCCTCAAGGGGGTGTACTCCGCCAACGAGTACCTCACCCGCATCAACCTCATGAAGGCCTACCAGCCCGGCAGCAAGACCCCCATCATGCACAGCCACAAGGTGGCCGTGGTGGGCGGCGGCAACGTGGCCATGGATGCCGCCCGCTGTGCCAAGCGCCTGGGTGCCGAAGAGGTGTACATCGTCTACCGCCGGGGCATGGAGGAGCTCCCCGCCCGGAAGGAAGAGGTGGAGCACGCCCAGGAGGAGGGCATCATCTTCAAGACCCTCACCAACCCTGTGGAGGTGCTGGGCGACGAGGACGGCCGTGTCCGTGGCATGGCGTGCATTGAGATGGAGCTGGGCGAGCCCGACGCCTCCGGTCGCCGCCGTCCCGTGGAGAAGCCGGACAGCCGCTTTGAGCTGGAGGTGGACACCATGATCATGTCCATCGGCACCAGCCCCAATCCCCTCATCCGGTCCACCACCCCTGGCCTGGAGACCAACCGCCACGGCTGCATCGTCACCAACGGGGACGACGGCCTCACCAGCCGAGAGGGCGTGTACGCCGGCGGCGATGCCGTCACCGGCGCCGCCACGGTGATTCTGGCCATGGGAGCGGGCAAGCAGGCCGCTGCTGCCATCCATGAGTACATCCAAAACAAGTAATAGAAACGAGGGCCCTCCGGGAAACCGGAGGGCCCTCGTTTTCTCGTTCCCTCGGCTACGCCGGGGGAATTTTTTATTGGGTGATGACGAATTCCGGCCGCCCGGCGGCGCCGTTGGCCAGCTCGTATTTGTCAAAGACCACCACCACCTGACCCTGTTCATTGAGGTAGAAGCTGCGGTCTTCGGTGATGAGGGATTCCAGGTCCAGATTGGGAAATAGCTGCTGTTGTTGCTCCTGGGACCACTGGGAGATGGAGGTCCGGATGCTGTCGGCCACAATCTGCTGGTAGTCGTCCCCGAACCAGTCTTTCAGGGTGAGCACCTGCTCCCCATCCAGGTCTACCGTGTAGTAATAGTCCGTCTGGTAGGCGGTAAAGGAGGTCTCATAGTGGGAGATGTGGAGGGAGACGTACTGGGGGCTGATATACTTCACATCATAGTCGATGTTGACCCCCACAGGCCGAAAGTCTGCCGGGTTTCCCCCTGTGGCCACATAGGCATCGTAGTATTCCTTGGCCCGGGCCTCGCTCTCCTCCAGGCAGTTTTCGATGAGCTGCTGGAGGTACTCATTGACCCGCTGCTCCAGCTCCGTCTTGCCCGTGTTTTCAATTTGAGGGATGACGGCGTCGATATACTGGAATTGGTTCTCGCTGTGGTATTCCCGGAAGACGAAAATCCGGCACACCTCCCCCACCACGGGCAGGCTACACACTCCCTGAGCGAAGGTGGGGGAGAGGTTGAGCAGGAGCACCAGGCAGGCCGCCACCGACATGGGTACCCAGGCGATGAGGCGAATAAGCCACAATCGGTGCCGCCGTTTTCCCTGTCCGCAGGCCAGAGCATCTGCCACGACACTGGACAGCTGGGAAGGAATTTCCATGTTGTCATACGGAGAGTGATCGATCATCTTCCATACCTCCCAAATCCAGTTTCAAGAGCTTCAGGGCCTTATACAGGCGTGATTTTGTGGTGCTGAGATTGGTGAACGTGATTTCCGCAATGGTGGACAGCTTCATATCCTCAAAATACCGCAAAATGATCACCGCTTTCAGCTGAGAGGGCAGGTGGTCAATGGCGGAATACAGGTCCAGATACTCCTCCTGGCCGTAGTTGGCCGGGGGAGGTGGCATGAGGTTGTCGTTCAGGTCTGCCAGATACACCACCCGGGACTGCTTGCGGAAATAGCTCATGCACTCATTGACCAGAATGCGGTAGAACCAGGTGCGCACACACTCCTGATTGCGCAGGGTGTGCTGCTTTTGCAGGGCCTTGACAATGGAGGTGTGCACCAGGTCCAGGGCGGCGTCCCGGTTTTTCACGTGGGCATAGGCGATGCGATATAGCTTTTCCTGGTTTTCCTGGATAAAGGAGACCAGAGGCGAGTTCTTTGAGGTGGCCATAACAGATTCCTTTCCACTGCCCCGTGGCCGAATCTCAGGGATTCACGGTGTGGCAGAGCAGATAGTCCAGCCAGTTTTTGCAATAGGAGGGGGTGAGGTGGATGCCGTCGGAGGAGGCACCCTCAGGCAGACAGAAGTTGTCGTCCTGGATGAGGGATTGAGAGACCTGGAGGTAATAGACCTTCTGCTCCTGGGTCATGTTGAGAATCAGCTGGTTGAACTCCTGAATCTTCTCGTTGGAGATATAGCTGTGGGTCTCGGACACCTTCTGAGACACGGGGAGAATCTCCTGCACGTAGATGACGGCGTCGGGGTTGATGGCCCGGATTTCCTGAATGAGCTGGGTAAACTTGTCGATGAAAATGCTGGGGTAGGCCCAGCCCAGCTCGTTGATGCCAAACATGAGATACACCTTGGAGAACTGGGTGTGTTTCATGGCCTCCACCACCGTCACCATCTGGCCGTTTCGGTCCACAATGGGGTCGGTGAAGACGGTGTCCACCGTGAGGCCCTTTTGGGCATAGCTTGTGGCGTTGCTCAGGCCCGTATACAGCACCAGCCCTTCGGTGCGGGAATCGCCGATGAACACGGCGTCGTCCAGGTAGCGCTTTTCCACACTGCTGGATTCGGGCACCGGCTGGGAGAAGTCATAGGGCAGGGACTGGGTGGGGCTGGCCGAGGGGGCCAGAGAGGGCGTGGGTTCCGGCGAGACGGTGGCTGTGGGCGTCGGGGTGGGCTCTGGCTGGTCATTAGACGGGGCGAAGAGGTGGGTGACCACCGTCACCACAATGGCCAGAGCGGCCAGACCCAGAACGAGAAAGAAGAGAATGGTGAGGGGAGATGCGCGGTGACGCCGTCTCCGGTGGCGTCGGGGTTGAGTGCTCATAGAAGGTACCTCCAAGGTTGAAAAATATGACATAAAAATCCCAATGGATGCTGTGTGCATGCTCGACAGTGTAGACGCGCAGCGGGGAAAGAAAGTTGACGAATGGGCTGCGTTTTTTCAAAAAATTTTTTGCTGCCAGAGCAGGCGCAGGGATGCGCATTTGGAAAATCTATCATTTTAGCATACCACGATTTTAGGGGTTGTCAACGGGGGGCGAAAGGAGAATTTTTTCTGTGTATCCGCGCACCATTTGGGCAGTGTGTTCCCCGCTCCTTTGGCGTGAAATTGGGCTGTATAACCATTTGGAAAATGCTCATAATAATTGACAAAACAGGTAATTTCCCATGGCACCTGTGACTTTTCAAATACAGAGGAGTGGCAAAGGATGAAAGCAACGGGCATAGTGAGAAGAATCGACGACCTGGGTCGTGTAGTCATACCAAAGGAAATCCGCAGAACCATGCGCATCCGGGAGGGCGATCCCCTGGAGATCTATACCGATCGGGAGGGCAGCGTCATCTTCCGCAAGTACTCCCAGCTGGAGGACATGGCGGAGCTGGCCGGAGAGCTGTGCGAGACCATGTACCGGGTTACCAGTGTTCCGGTGGTGGTCACCGACCGGGACTGCTGCATCGCCGCCGGGGGTGCGCCCCGGAAGGAGTTGGTGGAGCGGGGCGTGTCCTCAGAGCTGGGCCGGATGATGGAGGAGCGCAAGCCTTACTACAGCAGCGGCGAGGGCCTCACCCTCACCGAGGGGGACGGCCGCTACCAGGTGGAGGCGGTGTACCCCATCATCAGCCACGGGGACGTGCTGGGCAGTGTGTTGCTGCTCCACGGGGACGTCCCGGTGGGGGAGACGGAGCAGAAGACCGCCCAGATTGCAGCGGCTTTTCTGGGCCGACATATGGAGAGCTAAGAAAAAATAGGGATGCACGCGTGATTCACCGTGCATCCCTATCTACTTATTGTCCCAAATAGTCCTCGGGATTGATGGGGGCGTCCCCCTGATACATGGCAAAGTGCAGGTGGGGCTGCTTGCCGCTCTCCGCCACAGAGGTCTCTCCCACTTCGCCCACCACGGTGTCCGAGGCCACGGTGTCTCCCACCGCCACCGGGGGATTTTCCTCCAGGTTGGAGTAGACGCTGAACAGCTCGTTGCCGTGGTCCACCACCACGGTGACGCCCATCACAGCGTCTTCATATACGGCGCTGACCACGCCCTTGGCGGTGGCCTGGACCCGGGTGCCCAGGGAAGAGGCGATGTCAATGCCGTCGTGGGTCCGCCAGTCCCCCATGGTCTCGTTGTAGGACAGGGCCTCCACCGAGAAGGAGGAGATCACCGTCCCGCTCACCGGCCAGGAGTAGGCGCTGGTGGGTTGGGCGGTGGCCTCAGGGGTAGGGTGAGGGGTGGGAGCGGGTGTGGGTGTGGGCTTCGGCGTGGGGCGAGGCGTGGCCGTGGCCCTGGGGGCCGGAGTGACGGTGATGGATGCGGTGCTGGATGCCTGGTGATCGGCCGTTTTGGACAGGTTGCTGCGCACGCTCTGGATCATGAAGTAGGCGGACAGGCCAATGACCATCACGCACACCAGCACGGCAAGATAGAATCCTTTCCCCGTGACAAATTCCACGGCTCGCTGCCATAAATTCGGTTTCTGGTTCATAATAACACCTCCACGGATATTTTGGACAGGAGGTGAGAGGCCTATACCGGAGAATGGAAAAATGATGGAGGAGATTCCAGTCTGGGGAATCTCCTCCATATAGGCGGGCAAAAAGCCAACATCTGTATAAGCGGTTCAGATGATTTTGTAGGAACACAAGCCCTCGGCAGAGTTTTCCCGCCCGCAGGCGGGAAAATAAATTGAAATCACGTATTTTCCCAGGACATGCGCATGGGAAAATACACATCTCAGCCCGCCAGTGTGGAATTGGGTCGCCCTTTGACCCAATTATGCATGCAGCGGGCTGCATCCCCTCGAGAAAATGCTGGCATTTTCGAGAAATATATTATTTGACTTTGATGGTCATCAGCAGCTCGCCGGCCTTGACGCTGGTGCCGTCGGAGATGAGCACCTGGTCCACCACGCCAGCCATGCGGGCCACCACAGAGGTCTCCATCTTCATGGCCTCAATGACGGCCAGCACCTGGTTTTCCTCCACAATGTCGCCGGGCTTCACGGCCACCTTGGCCACCATGCCGGGAATAGAGGAGCCCACCTGGCTCTTGTCGGCGGGGTCGGCCATGACCACGACTTTGCCCTTCACTTCTGCCCGCTTGTCCGGCACGGCCACCTCGCGGCGGGTGCCGTTGAGCTCGAAGTTGACGGTGCGGGTGCCGTCGTCGTTCTGGTCGCCCAAGCCTAAGTACTTGATGACCAGGGTCTTGCCGTCCTCGATGTTGATCTTGTTGGTCTCACCGATGGCCATGCCGTTGAAGAACACGTGGCTGCTCATGCGGGTGATGTAGCCGTACTCCTGGCGGTGGCGGCGGTAGTCCTCATACACCTTGGGGAACAGGCAATAGGAGAGGATGCCCCGGGTGGTAATGTGCTCGGGCTCCATAAACCGGGTCATCTCCTCCCGCACGGCCTCCAAGTCCACGGGGGGCAGCAGCTGACCGGGGCGGCAGGTGATGGGCTTCTCGCCCTTGAGCACCACCTCCTGGAGGCCCTCCGGCTGGAAGCCCCAGGCGGGCTGACCCATCATGCCCTTGAAGTAGCTGACCACCGAGTCGGGGAAGGACAGGCTCTTGCCCCGCTCAATGATGTTGTCCGGGGTCAGGTCGTTTTGCACCATGAAGATGGCCAGGTCTCCCACCATCTTGGAGGAGGGGGTCACCTTCACCAGGTCGCCCAGCATGTCGTTGACGGTCTTGTACATCTCCTTGACCTCGTCAAACCGGGAGCCCAGACCCAGGGATACCACCTGGGGATACAGGTTGGTGTACTGGCCGCCGGGAATCTCGTAGCGGTAGATGTCGGTGGTGGGGCTCTTCAAGCCCTCGTCAAAGCTGGCGTAGCGCAGACGCACGTCCGCCCAGTAGTTGTCCAGCCGCTGAATCTCCCGCAGGTCCAGCCCGGTGTCCCGCTCCTGGCCCTCCAGAGCCGCCACCACAGCGGACAGGGAGGGCTGGCTGGTGAGGCTGGACAGGGAGGCGGTGGCGCAGTCCACAATGTCCACCCCGGCCTCGGCAGCCATCAGGTAGGTGGCCACCTGATTTCCGGTGGTGTCGTGGGTGTGCAGGTGGATGGGCAGGCCCACCTCCTGTTTGAGGGTGGAGATGAGCTTCTTGGCGGCGTAGGGCTTGAGCAGACCGGACATATCTTTGATGCACAGGGTGTGGGCGCCCCGGCGCTCCAGCTCCTTGGCCATATCCACGTAGTATTTTAAGGTATACTTGTCCCGCTTGGGGTCCAGAATGTCCCCGGTGTAGCACATGGTGGCCTCCAGCACCTTGTTCTGGCGCAGGACCTCCTCCATGGCCACCTCCATGCCGGGAATCCAGTTCAGAGAGTCGAAGACCCGGAAGATGTCGATGCCCTCCCGGGCGGCCTCCCGCACAAACTCCCGCACCAGGTTGTCGGGGAAGTTGGCGTAGCCCACCATGTTGGAGCCACGCAGCAGCATCTGGAAGGGGATGTTGGGGATCTTCTCCCGCAGCTGCTCCAGGCGGTCCCAGGGGGACTCGTGGAGGAAGCGGTAGGCGGTGTCGAAGGTGGCCCCGCCCCACATTTCCAGGGAGAAGCAGTCCTGGAGAATCTCCGCGGTGCCGTCCGCCCCGTGGAGCATGTCACGGGTACGCATCCGGGTGGACAGCAGGGACTGGTGGGCGTCCCGCATGGTGGTGTCGGTGATGAGCAGCTTCTTCTGGTTCAGCACCCACTCCTTCACCGCCTCGGGGCCCTTTTCGTCCAGCAGCGCCTTGAGGCCGTTCAGGGGCTTTCCGGTGGGGGTGGGGAAGCGGGGCTTGTGGTACTGCTTGCGCTCGGTGTCCGGGTTGTCCACCTGGATCTGGGCGATGTACTTCAAGACCTTGGTGGCCCGGTCCCGGCTGTTTTCAATCTCAAACAGCTCGGGGGTGTCGTCAATGAACTTGGTGTGACAGGCCCCGGCCAGGAAAGCGGGGTGGTTGAGAATGTTGGTGACGAAGGGGATGTTGGTCTTGACCCCTCGCACGTGCTCCTCGTTCACCGCACGGGTGGCCCGGCGGCAGGCGCCCTCAAAGGTGTTGTCCCAAGTGGTGACCTTCACCAGCAGAGAGTCGTAGTAGGGGGAGACCACCGCCCCGGCCGCAGCGTTGCCGCCGTCCAGACGCACCCCAAAGCCGCCGCTGGAGCGGTAGGCGGAGATTTTACCGGTGTCGGGGGCAAAGTTGTTGGAGGGGTCCTCGGTGGTAACCCGGCACTGGATGGAGTAGCCGTAGATGCGCAGGTCCTCCTGGCGGGCCAAACCGATGGCGGGGTGGGAGAGAGGATGCCCCTCGGCAATGAGAATCTGGGCCCGTACCAGGTCCACGCCGGTGACCATCTCGGTGACGGTGTGCTCCACCTGGATGCGGGGATTCATCTCAATGAAGTAATGCTGGCCGGTCTTGCCGTCCACCAGGAACTCCACGGTGCCGGCGTTGACGTAGCCCACATGTTTGGCGATCTTCACGGCGTCCGCCCGCAGGGCCTCCACGGTGGCCTGGGGCACCGACCAGGCGGGGGCGTACTCCACCACCTTCTGATAGCGGCGCTGGAGGGAGCAGTCCCGTTCCCCCAGATGCACCACGTTGCCGTGCTCGTCGGCCAGAATCTGAACCTCAATGTGCTTGGGCTCCACCAGGAACTTCTCAATGAAGATGTCCTCGTTGCCGAAGGCCTTTCGGGCCTCGTTTTTCACCAGCTCAAACTCCCGGCGCACGTCCTCCTCGCTGTCGCAGCGGCGCATACCACGCCCGCCGCCACCGGCGGCGGCCTTGAGGATGATGGGGAAGCCGTAGCTCAGGGCCTTCTCCACCGCCTCGTCGGCGTCCTTCAAGGGCTGGGTGGAACCGGGAATGATGGGTACGTTGCAGGCGATGGCGGTGGCTTTCGCCGCCAGCTTGTCGCCCATTTGGGCCAGCACCTGGGAGGGCGGGCCGATGAACTTGATGCCGTTTGCCTCACAGGCCCGGGCAAAGTCGGCGTTTTCGGACAAAAAGCCGTAGCCGGGGTGGATGGCGGTGACGCCCCGGCGCTTGGCCAGGTCGATGATGGCGGGGATGTCCAGATAGGCCCCTAAGGGGGACTGGTTCTCCCCAATGAGATAGGCCTCATCGGCCTTGATGCGGAACATGGAATTGGTGTCCTCGTTGGAGTACATGGCCACCGTGTGCAGCCCTAAGTCGTGACAGGCGCGGAAGATGCGGATGGCAATCTCGCCCCGGTTGGCGGCGAGCACCTTGGAGAATTGTTGTGCCACTGTCCTACCTCCTTATCCTTGAAACATATTGGATGATAAGGTACATTATAGAGGTTGTTTTTCCCTTTTG
Organism: Pseudoflavonifractor sp. An187; assembly: GCF_002160275.1. Classification (NCBI taxonomy): domain Bacteria; kingdom Bacillati; phylum Bacillota; class Clostridia; order Eubacteriales; family Oscillospiraceae; genus Pseudoflavonifractor; species Pseudoflavonifractor sp. An187. Next base: position 39,955 of record NZ_NFKG01000017.1, read on the forward strand.
CAACGGAGAACCTATGTGAAAAAATAAACTTGGCATTTCTGACATGAAATGCTTTATCTCGGCAAAGAAGTTGTGGTAAACACACAAGAGTCCACGTCCTGCGGACAAATGGCCGGGAGTTGGGGGTGTTCATCCGGGGGGAAGTGTGATACAATATATCTCATATGCCGCGCAAGCGGCAGGTGTAGCCCAGGAGGTGGTGAAGGTGGGAAACAAGGAGGTCAATGTGGCCCTGTCCGCTCTGTCTGGCGTGGGTCCGGTGCGCAGCGGTAAGCTGGCCAAGCTGGGCCTGGAGCGGCTGGGGGATGTGCTGTGGCACTTCCCGCTGCGGTATGAGGACCGCAGGAAGCTGTACACCGTGCGGGAGGCCCCCGAAGGGATGACCTGCTGCGTGAAGGCCATGGTGGCCCAGGACCCCCAGCTGTCCCGGGCGAGGAGCGGCGTGGAGCTGGTGAAGGTGCGGTGCGTGGATGAGACCGGGACACTGCACCTGACTTTTTTTCACCAGAGCTATCTCCGCCGGGCCTTTTCTCCCGGGGACCAGTATATTTTTTACGGGCGTGTGGAGCGGCAGGGCAGAGGGCTTGCCATGGTCAACCCCCTCTTTGAAAAGGAGGGGGAGGAGCGCTACACCGGGCGCATCGTCCCGGTCTACCCCCTGACGGCGGGCATCCACAACGCCCTGATGGTGAGCTTGGCCCAGCTGGCGGTGGACCAGGTGGCCCCCACGGTGGAGGAGGTGCTCCCCACCTGGGTGCGGCGGGAGTACGGCCTGTGTCAGCAGGAGTTTGCCCTGGCCAATATCCACTTCCCTCAGAATTTCGAGGGGCTGGCCAGCGCCCGAAAGCGGCTCATCTTCGAGGAACTTATGACCCTCACCTGCGGCCTGGCCATGCTGAAAGGGCGGCGGCAACAGGGGGAGGGGCTGGTGTTGGGCCAGCACACCCCCCAGCAGTTCTGCGCCCTGCTCCCCTTCACCCCCACCGGGGCCCAGACGAGAGCCATGGAAGACATCTTCCACGACGTCACCTCGGGGCGGAGCATGAACCGCCTGGTACAGGGAGACGTGGGCTCCGGCAAGACGGCGGTGGCCGCCTACGGGGCCTGGTGTGCCGCCCTCAGCGGGCTGCAGTGCGCCCTCATGGCCCCCACGGAATTGTTGGCCGAGCAGCACTGCCGCACCTTGTCCTCCATTTTGGAGCCGGTAGGGGTGAAGGTAGCCCTGCTCACCGGGTCGGTGAAGGGAGCGGTACGGAAAAAGCTGCTCCAGGAGCTGGAGCGGGGTGACATTCAGGTGCTGGTGGGCACCCACGCCCTCTTCTCCCAGCCCGTGACTTATCACAAGCTGGGCCTGGTCATTGCCGACGAGCAGCACCGGTTCGGCGTGGCCCAGCGGGGGGCGCTGGCGGCCAAGGGGGGCGAAATTCCGCCCCATGTGCTGGTGATGTCCGCCACCCCCATTCCCCGCACCCTGGCCCTGATGATCTACGGGGATATGGAGGTATCCATCATCGACGAGCTGCCCCCGGGCCGCACCCCCGTGGCCACCTATGTGGTGGGGGAGGATAAGCGGCAGCGGATGTACGGCTTTGTCCGTGCCCAGGTGGGGCAGGGCAGGCAGGTGTATCTGGTGTGCCCTGCCGTGGAGGAGTCCCAGGGGGAGGAGGGGGGAGAGGCCCTTTCCCCCGCCATGGATATGAAGGCGGTGACCACCTACGCCAAGCATCTGCAAGAGCAAGTGTTCCCCGACTTAACCGTGGGCTTTGTCCACGGCAAGATGAAGGCCAAGGACAAGGAGACCATCATGTCCGCCTTTGCCTCGGGAGAGGTGCAGATTCTGGTGTCCACCACCGTCATTGAGGTGGGAGTGGACGTGCCCAACGCCACCTTGATGATTGTGGAGAACGCCGACCGCTTCGGCCTCTCCCAGCTCCACCAGCTCCGGGGCCGGGTGGGGCGAGGCAAGCACGAGAGCTTCTGCGTGCTGGTCACCGCCAGCCGCAGCGACACCGCCCGCCAGCGGCTGCGGGTGCTCACCCAGACCACCGACGGCTTCCAGATCGCTCAGGAGGACCTGCGGCTGCGGGGCCCCGGCGACTTCTTCGGCCAGCGGCAGCACGGCCTGCCCCAGTTGAAGGTGGCGGACTTCGCCTCCGACCTGGAGCTTTTGAATCAGGCCCGCCAGGCCGCCCAGACCCTGGTGGAGGGGGACGGAGAGCTCTCCAGGCCGGAGCACCAGCCTCTGCGCCGGAGAGTGGAGCATATGTTCCGGGATAACCCGGAAATTTTTCATTAATTGATTCGAAATGGAGCGTACAAACCATGACGAGAAAAGAACATAGCAAGGCCCTGCGGGCACACCCCCAGGTGCACTACAACTGCGCCCAGGCGGTGCTCATCCCCTTTGCCGGGGACATGGGGCTTACAGAAGAGCAGGCCAACGCCCTGACCCTGAATTTCGGGGCGGGCATGGGCTGCGGCGCCGTGTGCGGCGCCATCTCCGGGGCCTTTGTGGCCATGGGCGGCCTGGGGATGCCCCAGGAGAAGCGGGTGGAGCTGCTGCGGGAGTTCCGAGCGGCCCATGGACATGTGGAGTGTGCCCAGCTGCTGAAAGCTGCGATGGAGCGGGGCGAGGAGAGAAAATGCCACTGTGACCGGATGGTGGCCTGGTGTATGGACTGGGTCAGCCGGGAGAGCGGTTTGGAGTAAAGGAGCGAGACACAAGTGGAAGCCATCATTCAACGCCTGGCCCAGGAGTTTTCTGTCCCGGCCAAGCATGTGGAAAACGTCATCAACCTTCTGGACGAGGGGAACACCGTCCCCTTCATTGCCCGGTACCGCAAGGAGATGCACGGCGGCATGGATGACCAGCTCATCCGCCAACTGGCCGACCGTCTGCAATACCTGCGGGGGCTGGACAAGCGGCGTCAGGAGGTGAAAACCGCCATTGAGAACCAGGGCAAGCTCACCGACGAGCTGGCCCAGGCCATCGACGCCGCCCAGACTTTGGCGGAGGTGGAGGACCTGTACCGACCCTACCAGCAGAAGCGGCGCACCCGTGCCACCATGGCCAAGGAGAAGGGGCTGGAGCCTCTGGCCCAGACCCTCTATGACCAGAAGCGAGATTGTCCCGACCCGGAGACCCTGGCCCAGGACTTTATCAATCCCGACCTGGGGGTAGAGGACGTGGCCGCGGCGTTGCAGGGGGCGTCCGACATTGTGGCGGAGTGGATCTCCGACGATGCGGACATCCGCAAGACCCTGCGCACTCTCTACGGCAAAAAGGCCATGCTGGTGTCCAAAGCCGCCGCCAAGGAGCCGGAGGACACCGTCTACCGCCTCTATTATGAGTTCTCCGCCCCCGTCAGCAAGGTGATGGGCCACCAGGTGCTGGCCATCAACCGAGGGGAGCGGGAGGACATCTTGAAGGTGTCCGTGGACATGGACGAGGAGGAGGCCCTGGTGGCGGTGCGCCGCCAGGTGGTGCGCCCCGGCACCCCCGCCATGGCCTTTGTGAAAGCCGCCGCGGAGGATGCCTACCGCCGCCTCATTGCCCCCTCGCTGGAGCGGGAGGTGCGCAGCGACCTCACCGAGAAGGCCTCGGAGGGGGCCATCGGCCAGTTTGCGCTAAACCTCAAGCCCCTGCTGATGCAGCCCCCAGTGAAGGGCCATGTGACCATGGGCCTGGACCCCGGCTACCGCATGGGGTGCAAGGTGGCGGTCATCGACCCCACGGGCAAGGTGCTGGACACCACTGTGGTCTATCCCACCCACGGGGAGCGGGGCAAGCAGGAGGCCATTGCCAAGCTCTCCGCCCTGGTGAAGAAGCACCACGTGCAGCACATCGCCATTGGCAACGGCACCGCCAGCCGGGAGACCGAGCAGATGGCAGTGGAGATGATCGGGAAGCTGAACTGCGGGGTCACCTATATGATGGTCAACGAGGCGGGGGCTTCGGTGTACTCTGCCTCCAAGCTGGCCGCCGAGGAGTTCCCCGACTTTGACGTGAACCTGCGCTCGGCGGTGTCCATCGCCCGCCGTCTCCAGGACCCACTGGCCGAGCTGGTGAAGATCGACCCCAAGAGCATCGGCGTGGGCCAGTATCAGCACGACATGCCCCAGGCCCGCCTGGGCGAGGCCCTGGACAGGGTGGTGGAGGACTGCGTCAACGCCGTGGGCGTGGATGTGAACACCGCCTCGGCTCCGCTGCTGGCCCGGGTGGCGGGTCTGACCCAGACCACCGCCAAGAACATGGTCAAGTACCGGGAGGAGAACGGCCCCTTCACCACCCGCAAACAGATTTTGAAGGTGCCCAAGCTGGGCCCCAAGGCCTTTGAGCAGTGCGCCGGATTTTTGCGGGTGCCGGAGAGCAAATCCCCTCTGGACAACACCGCCGTCCACCCCGAGAGCTACGCCGCCGCCCAGAAGCTGCTGGAGCTGTGCGGTTATACCATGGAGCAGGTGAAGGCGGGTACCCTCCAGGACTTGATGGACAAGGTGAAGGCCTACGGCGTGGAGCGTGCGGCGGAGGCGTGTGGCGTGGGTGTGCCCACCCTGCTGGACGTGGCGTCCGAGCTGATGAAGCCGGGGCGTGACCCCCGAGACGAGCTGCCCGCCCCGGTGCTGCGCACCGATGTGCTGGAGATCAAGGACCTGAAGCCGGGCATGGAGCTCAAGGGCACCGTGCGCAACGTCATCGACTTCGGGGCCTTTGTGGACATTGGCGTTCACCAGGACGGCCTGGTGCACATCAGCCAGATCTGCGACCGCTTCATCAAGCACCCCTCTCAGGTCCTGTCTGTGGGTGACGTGGTGACGGTGTGGGTCAAAGAGGTGGACGAGAAGAAAAAGAGAATCTCCCTGACCATGAAGGGAGCCGCGGCGGCCACGCCGGGAAAGTGAGGAGAAATAGACCATGAGCGGTAAATTGTATCTGGTTCCCACCCCCATCGGCAATCTGGGGGACATCTCCCGGCGCATGGCAGACACCATGGCAGGGGCGGACTTTCTGGCCGCCGAGGACACCCGGGTGACGGTGAAGCTGCTCAACCACCTGGGGCTGAAAAAGCCCATGGTCAGCTACCACCGCCACAATTGTTCCACAGCGGGACCCGCCATTGTGGATCGTCTGTTGGCCGGGGAGAGCTGCGCCCTGGTCACCGATGCGGGCACCCCCGCCATTTCCGACCCCGGAGAGGACCTGGTGGCCCTGTGTGCCCAGCACGACATCCCGGTGGAGGCGGTGCCCGGTCCCTGCGCCCTCATCTGCGCCCTGTCCGTCTCCGGGCTGCCCACCGCCCGGTTCACCTTTGAGGGCTTTCTGCCCCAGAACAAGAAAAACCGCCGCTCCCATCTGGATAGTTTGAAGGGGGAGCAGCGGACCATGGTGTTCTATGAGGCCCCCCACAAGCTGGAGGACACCCTGGAGGACTTTGTGGCGGTGTTCGGGGCAGAGCGGCGCATTGCCCTGTGCCGGGAGCTGACCAAACTCCACGAAGAGGTGGTGCGCACCACCGTGGGCCAGGCTCTGGCCGACTGCGCCACCCGCCCGCCCCGGGGGGAGTATGTGCTGGTGGTGGAGGGTGCCCCCGAAGCCCCGGCCCAAGAGGCAGACCCCCAGGCCGCCCTGGAGCGGGTGGCCCAGCTGCGAGGCGAGGGCCTGTCCCTCAAGGAGGCCTGCGCCAAAGCTGGGGAAGAATTTGGCATGAAGAAGCGTCAATTGTACGATATGAGCCTGGGAAAGTGATTACGAATAGTATAAAAAGACATCTTTATTTTCTGGAGAATTTAGACATAAAATGACAAAAAAGTCCGGTGGAAATAGTTTCCACCGGACTTTTTGCTCGAAAAAGTAGTTACTTTCCTTCCAGTTCCCGCAGGCAGGATGCGCAGATGTTCTTGCCCTTGAAGGTGGTGATTTCGGAAGACTCTCCGCAGAAAATGCAGGCGGGCTCGTACTTCTTTAGCACGATAGAGCCACCATCTACGTAGATTTCCAGGGCGTCACGTTCTGCAATGTCCAGGGTGCGGCGAAGCTCAATGGGCAATACGATGCGGCCCAACTCGTCTACCTTGCGAACAATTCCAGTCGATTTCATATGTGAAGTCCTCCTTACAAAATGTACACTTTCACAAACCTCATTCATTATAACACAGGGTATAATCTTGTCAATCGCAAAAGTATAAAATTAATAGAACTATAATATTTTTCCAAGAAATTCGTCGAAGGCGTATGGAGGGGGAAAAGGGGGCATAAACATGGGGGAAGAAGGAGGGAAAATGGACCATGGCGATGTCTTGGATCTGGGTTGTGATGGTGGGAGCGTCCATTTTATGTGGTGCAGCCACCGGGCGTATGGATGCGGTGGCCGGGGCGGCCCTGGAGGGGGCCAACGCCGGGGTGGAGCTGAGCCTGGCCATGGCGGGGGTGATGTGCCTGTGGATGGGGGTCATGCGGGTGATGGAGAAGAGCGGCCTGGTGGGGGGGCTATCGCGGTGTCTCCACCCCATTCTCTCCCGGCTCTACCCTCAGCACCGGGATGATGCGCAGGTGATGGGGGCGGTGAGCGCCAACGTAGCGGCCAACCTGTTGGGGCTGGGCAACGCCTCCACCCCCTTGGGCATCCGGGCGGCCCAGCTCATGGCCCAGGGGGCGGGGGGCGTAGCCAGTGACAGCCTGTGCATGCTGGTGGTGTGCAACACCGCCTCCATCCAACTCATCCCCGCCACGGTGGCCAGCATCCGCCAGGCGGCGGGGAGCGGGGCGGCCTTTGACATTCTGCCTGCGGTGTGGCTGGCCTCGGCGGTGTCGGTGACGGTGGGCATTGTGGCGGCCAAGGTGATGGCCCGTGTGTGGAGGGAGTGAGAGGACATGATGTCCATGGTGGTGCCTGTCATCATGCTGGGGGTCATGGTGTGGGGCATTGCTTGCCGGGTGGACGTGTGGTCCACCCTGGTGGAGGGGGGCGCCCAGGGGCTCCAGACGGCGGTGCGCATGGTGCCCTCTCTGGTGGGGCTGCTGTGCGGGGTGTACATGCTGCGGGCCTCTGGGGCCCTGGAGCTGCTGGAGGGGCTCATTGCGCCGGTTCTGGGCCTGGTGGGCATCCCGCCGGAGACGGTGGGGCTGCTGGTAGTGCGGCCCATCAGCGGTTCGGCGGCTCTGGGGCTGGGGGCGGAGCTCATTGAGACCTACGGTCCCGACTCCCTGGTGGGGCGCACGGCGGCGGTGATGCTGGGCTCCACCGAGACCACCTTCTACACGGTGGCGGTGTACTTTGGGGCGGCCAAGATCAGCCGCACCCGCTACGCCATCCCGGCGGCTCTGTGCGGGGATGTGGCGGGCTTTCTGGCCGCCAGCTGGGCGGTGAAGTGGCTGTTTGGGGCATAAAAACTTCCCTGCCCCCAGAGAACTGAGGGCAGGGAAGTTGCTAAGCTATTGTCAGAATTCAATTTCGTACTCCAGATACCGTCTGGACTCGTTTCTCACTTCGCTGCTGACGGTGGTGTTGCCTGAACACTTCAGACCATTTAGAACAGCATCAATTTTTGCGGCATCGTGCTCCTTAATGCCTGAGGTGTTGCTCAATTTCAACATGTACTTCTGGTGGAGCAGGGGAGCCTTCTCGTCTAGGCGCATGGTAATGAGGGATTGGATGCTGGGTTCTTTGAGCAGGTAGACGGGGTGAGGTGCCATGGGCTCATGTCCTGGAAAGGACATTTCCGCAGCTACCTCAACCGTGGAAAACCTGCGCTCCGTGGACTGATGGTGGTAATCTCCTGAAGCGTGGCCGGATACATTGGCCTTTGCATCCACTTTGGCCTGGCGTTTTTGGTCTGTGAAGGATGCCTGTTCTTCCTTATAAGTGACCCGAAAGTGACGTGCACCCAGGGTTTGAGCGATCGTTTGAAGTTCATTGATTCGAGCAATCTTCAAATAGCTGAAATATTCATCCAGAGCGATATAGCGGTTGGGGATGATGGGGTCTACATAGTAAAATTCCCCATCTTGATCGGGGTAAAGGGTCAGGGAGAGCTGATCCAGGCAGTCACGAAATAGGTTGACCAGTACAACTCCTTTGGGGGTGGATTGGAAGCCTACAGCCCCCAGACAGAGCGGGTTTTGGGCGTACTTCGGAGTCCGTTCTGCCAAGCGGATAAATTTGGGGACGGTAAAATTTTCGTCGGGGAAAATAGGGCTGAGTGCTTTCAGTTCCTGGGCTCTTGCCAAGGCTTCGGCGGAGGCTTTGACATTCTGGGCACCTTTTTTGGCGGCTTCACCCATAACCCCAGCGATAACGCTCACATCTTTGAAATCAAATTTTCCATCATCGTTCTGGTCTACCGCCTGGATGGCGTGGCCCAGAATACCTTTTGCAGCCTTTCCGGCATTAGCAGCCAGATTTTGAAGCTTCGCTTTTTTATCCATGTCGGATTCCTCCTCAGTGGTGATCTCTTATTATGCCTTGTAAATTCTGCGTGAGGGAACTACATTGTGTGCGACAGATTGTGATAGAGTTCTTTTGTGTTTAGTATAGCATACCGTATTCTGGAAAGATAGATTCTTTGTGTAGGGGAGGGGCTTGCCCCTCCCGAATTTCTCAGGGCAAAACAGGGCGCCACAGCCTCTTAAATATAGACATAAAAAAGAACGGGCTTGGTAGCCCGTTCTTTCAGACTGTCCAAAAACCCCTGTTTTCATGAAGCGAAAACAGGGGTTCTAGTCGTATTTTGGGGAACAATAGCAAATATGATGCGCAAAATGGAGTTCTCCCAACTCC
>NZ_NFKG01000018.1:0-47901 GCF_002160275.1 Pseudoflavonifractor sp. An187
CGCCTGGCCGGGGCACTCGGAGCACCAGACAGGATTGGCCTTTGACATTGGCAGCATCAACAACAACTACGGCAACACCCCGGCGTTGGGTCGGGCTGGGAGAGATACTCCTCCAGGCACAGCCCGCTCTCATACACCTTTGTGGCCAGCTCTACCCCCAGGTAGCGCACATGCCAGGGCTCGTACTGGTACCCGGTGATGCCCTCTTTCCCCTTGGGGTAGCGGATGATGAACCCGTACTCGTGGGCGTGGGCGGCCAGCCACTTCCCCGCCGGGGTGTTGCCGTAGTTGTTGTTGATGCTGCCAATGTCAAAGGCCAATCCTGTCTGGTGCTCCGAGTGCCCCGGCCAGGCGGAATAGGTGTTGGCCGCCGCCACCCCGTCTGCGGCGGCATACTTGCGGTACAGCTTGTCCTGATAGTCAAAGGAGCGGTAACCGCTGAGCAGAGGCATGGAGAACCCGGCGTTTCTCGCCCCCGCCTGGAGACGGCTGAGGGCGGCGCTGGCTGTGGCGTTATAGCCGCCATAGCTGCGGGGTAGAGCGTAGGTCTTGTTGACGATGAGCACCCCCTTGAGGTAGGTGGGCTGCACGGTGTCATAGTAGCGGTACGCCTTACCGCTGGGGCTGAGGGTCTGGGGCTTGGAGGTGGACGAACCCCCGGTGGAGGAGCCGCCTCCCTGACTGCCCCCGCCTCCCAGCGAGCTGCCCCCCTGCCCGGACTGGGTGGGCTTGGGCGTGGGCGGCGTGGTGGGGGTGGCCGTCTCCTGGGGCTGCTGGGTCACCTCGGGGCTGGGAGAGGGAGTTGGACTCGCCTGGGGCAGTTCCGACTCCGTCGTCCCCGGCTGGGTGTGCTCCACCCCTTGGGTAGCGGGGGCCTGGGTCCCTACCTGGTTGGCGGTGTCTCCACACCCTGCGGCCAACAGGGCCAGGGCTGCCGCCCAGGCCGCCAGAGCCACCAAACGCTTGTCTCTCATGGCCGTTCCTCGCTTTCTCTCCGCCTCCCATGGAGGCCGGATGTACAGTTACCCTCAGTTTACCGGAAATTCCACCCGGTGTAAATGGACTTTCACAAATATTTATAAAATCTCAAGGGTAGTACACCTCTTGCAGCACCAGGCCCTGGGCGGGGGCAGTTTTCCCCGCTGCGGTGCGCTCACGGGCCTCCAAAATATCCACCATACTCTCGGGGGTGCGCTGGCCCAGCCCCACCTCCAGCAGGGTACCGGTCAAAATGCGCACCATGTTGTACAGGAAGCCGTCCCCCCGGTACACCAGGGTCAAATCACTTCCACACACCTCGACCCCGATGTGGAACACTTCCCGCACCGTGGACTTTTTGAAGCGGCGATTTCCACAAAAGGAGCGGAAGTCGTGCTTCCCGGTGAGGTACCCGGCGGCCCGCTCCATGGCGGCCAGGTCCAAAGACTCCTCCACCCGGTACTGGTATTTCCGGGCGAACACATCGGGAACATTGCCCATACGGATGTGGTAGCGGTACTCCTTGCCCGTGGCGGACAGCCGGGCATGGAACCGCTCCCCCACTTCCACCACTTCCACCACCGCCACATCCTCGGGGAGATAGCGGTTGAGGTAGTTCTGTACCTCTTGGGGGGTGTACCCTTCCGGCAAGTGGACGCTGGCCACCTGGCCACGGGCGTGGACCCCGGCATCGGTGCGGCCCGCTCCCTGGATTTCCACAGGCTTCCCCACCATACGGGACAACACACCCTCCAGGCGGCCCTGGAGGGTGTTGTCGGTGTTGCCCTGACGCTGCCAGCCGTCGTAGCGTGTGCCGTCGTACTGTATCGTCAGTTTAACATTCATTTCTTACTTCTTGGCCTTGGACTCCACCACGTCGGTGAGCAGAGCCACAAACTCGTCGAAGGACATGGCACCCAGGTCGCCGTCGGCGCGGTGACGGGGCGAGACGGTGCCGTTCTCCATATCCCGGTCGCCCACCACCAGCATGTAGGGGACCTTCTCCAGCTGGGCCTCCCGGATCTTCTTGCCGATCTTCTCGTTGCGGTGGTCCACTTCCACCCGGAAGCCCATGTTGTCCAGCTTGGAAGCCACCTGGTCGGCGTACTCGGCGGCCCGGTCGGTGACGGGCAGCACCTTCACCTGCACCGGGGACAGCCAGGTGGGGAAAGCACCGGCAAAGTGCTCGGTGATGACGCCGATGAACCGCTCGATGGAGCCCAGCACCACCCGGTGGATCATGACGGGGCGGTGCTTCTCGCCGTCTTCGCCCACGTACTCCAGCTCGAAGCGCTCAGGCAGCTGCATGTCCAGCTGGATGGTGCCGCACTGCCAGGTACGGCCCAGGGAGTCGGCCAGATGGAAGTCCAGCTTGGGGCCGTAGAAGGCGCCGTCGCCCTCGTTGATGACGTAGTCCTTGCCCAGCTCCTCCACAGCGGCCTTCAGGGTCTCGGTGGCGAAGTCCCAGTCCTTCTCGTCGCCCATGTGGTCCTCGGGCATGGTGGACACCTCGATCTGATAGCTCAGGCCGAACACGGAGTACACCTCATCGAACAGGCGCACCACGTTTTTGATCTCGTCCTTCATCTGGTCCCAGGTCATAAAGATGTGGGCGTCGTCCTGGGTGAAGCAGCGCACCCGGAACAGGCCGTGGAGGGCGCCGGACAGCTCGTGGCGGTGCACCAGGCCCAGCTCACCCACACGCAGGGGCAGGTCCCGGTAGGAGTGGGGCTGGCTGGAGTACACCAGCATGCCGCCGGGGCAGTTCATGGGCTTGATGGCAAAGTCGGTGCCGTCGATGACGGTGGTGTACATGTTGTCCTTGTAGTGGTCCCAGTGGCCGGACCGCTCCCACAGCTGACGGTTGAGCATCATGGGGGTGGAGATCTCCACATAGCCGTAGCGCTTGTGCACCTGACGCCAGTAGTCAATCAGGGTGTTGCGCAGCACCATGCCCTTGGGCAGGAAGAAGGGGAAGCCGGGGCCCTCGTCCCGGAGCATAAACAGGCCCAGCTCACGGCCCAGCTTCCGGTGGTCCCGCTTCTTGGCCTCCTCGATCTTGGCCAGGTACTCATCCAGTTCGTCCTTCTTGGGGAAGGCCACGCCGTAGATACGCTGGAGGGTCTGGCGGTTGGAGTCGCCACGCCAGTAGGCGGCGTTGCAGGCGGTAAGCTTGATGGCGTTGCCCTTGATGCGGCCGGTGGAGTCCAGGTGGGGACCGGCGCACAGGTCGGTGAACTCACCCTGCTTATAGAAGGAGATGACGGCGTCCTCGGGCAGGTCGTTGATGAGCTCCACCTTGTAGGGCTCCTCACGCTCCTCCATCAGGGCCAGAGCCTCGGCCCGGGGCAGCTCAAACCGCTCCAGCTTCAGCTTCTCCTTGCAGATCTTGCGCATCTCCGCCTCCAGCTCAGCCAGCTGGGTCTCGGAGAAGGGCTCGGGGGTGTCAAAGTCGTAGTAGAAGCCATTCTCAATGGCGGGACCGATGGCCAGCTTCACCTCGGGGTGCAGCCGCTTCATGGCCTGGGCCAGCACATGGGAACAGGTGTGCCAATAGGTCTTGCGGTACTCCGGATTTTCAAAGGTATACAGATTCTTTTCTTCGCTCATGGTATTGCCCTCCTATTCAAATTGGTTCGGGGCGAAGGTATGCAAAAAGCCTCACCCCTGAGATTGGTTCAGGGGTGAGGTATGTAGCTACGCTGCACCTGTTCGCGACGCACGGCTTCCCTCCGACTCGGGCAAAAAACAGATTTGCCAGCAAATCTTATTTTTCGCCCTTGCTCCGGTCCATCCGTGCTGCTCACGACGGTTCCACGCACTTATACTCCACGGTTCCACCCTGCTTACAAGAAGAAGTGCGGAGCACCCGAGAGCAGGGCAACAGCGACACACGCAGACCGAAAAACAGGCCGGGTGCAGCCCGGCGGCATGTTCGGCGGAGTGTGGAGCAGTTGGCCGTTGCGAAGGGTGCGAGCATGACACCAAAAGTGCGCCAGTGCCTGCACATAACGTCTTGCCGCTTGTGTCCTCTGTAACGGGAGGGTCCCGTCCCGGTCATGTCCCGGGCAGCTCGGGAGTGGTACCGCCGAAGGCAATTGCAGGATGCTTGCACCAAACACATCCCTCTCTGGGCAGCTGCTGATTTCGGCTCTTCTCCGTCCACGCCATTTTGATGAGGACACTATATCACCTGTGGGGGGAATTGTCAAGGGTAGGGTGCACCGTATCGGCTCCCTCCGGGAGGGATCATCCTCCTCCAATGTCTCAGGTGCCGGCTTGCCAGCCTGGCGGGGGACGCTCCGCTGGGGTCCATTTTGACTGGCCAAAATGGACGAAAAGCCACTTAGGGCGTTCCCCCCTAAGAACCTCCCCTGGGGTACAGGGCTGGAACTGCGTCAAGGTGCTTGTTCGGCCCGTTTGTCTGGCCGTGTTCCTGTTGGTGCCGCCACACCAGGCCATCCTGGGCAGCTGGCCCTATGGCGTGGCGGTTTTCCCGTCCGGGCCTACCCTGGAGAAACGACTGTTCCCAGCCGTGGGTAGCCAGGCTCCCGGCAGCCGGGAACGGCTGCAACACTCCAAACTAAGGCCCTGGCAATAGAAGTACCATCCCACAGAAGATCGGGCACCACCCATAGAATGACCCAATCATCCATGTGACCCCACCGGGCCAAGGGCCGACCATAGCCTTGACGCAGTTCCAACCCCGTATCAAAAGGGGGTCCTTAGGGGGGAACGCCCTAAGCGATTCTTTCCCCCATTTCTTATCGCTAAGAAATGGGGCCCAGCGGAGCGCGTCTCCCCTGCCAGGGTGGCAGGGCAAAACCAGGAAGACGGGGAGGAGCAAGCCCCTCCCCTACGCCCCTATATGGGTGAGTATTTGCAAAAACACCCAATCCCCGGGATTTCTCCCAGAGATTGGGTGATGTTTCATCATTCTGGTTTCTGGATGCCAAAGAAGCGGCACCCGTTTGCACAGGTGGCCTCCACCACCTCCGCCACGGTGAGGTTTTTCACCAGGGCGATGGTCTCCGCCACCCGGTAGACGTGGCGGGAGTCGTTGCGGCGGCCCCTAAAGGGCTCGGGAGAGAGATAGGGAGAATCCGTCTCAATCATAATCCGGTCCAGAGGCAGCCACTCCAGCACCTCCAACGCCTTGCGGGCATTTTTGTAGGTGACCACCCCGGTAAAGGAGAGCATCCACCCCATCTTCACCAAAGTCTTGGCATCCTCCAGGCTGCCGGAGTAGCAGTGGTACACCCCCGTGATATTGGGATGGGCCTGAACCGCCTCCAGGCAGTCCCCGTGGGCCTCCCGGTCGTGGACAATGATGGGAAGATTCAGCTTCTCCGCCAGGTCCATTTGGGCGTGGAAGACGTGCTTTTGCAGCTGGCGGGGCGGGTTGTCCTTCCAGTAGTAGTCCAGGCCGATCTCGCCGATGGCCCGCACTTTTTCATGTTCCCGGGCCAGCTGTTCCAATTCAGAAAGCCAGCTGTCCTGCCAATCGGCGCAGTCCCCGGGGTGGACACCCACCGCGGCGTACACGTGGGGGAAGGTCTCAGAGAGCTCCACAGCGGTGCGGGAGGTGGCCAGGTCACAGCCGGGGTTCACCACCAGCCCCACCCCGGCCTGGGGCAGGGCGGCCAAGACCTCCATGCGGTCGTCCTTGAACTGGTTGGAGTCGTAGTGGGCGTGGGTGTCAAAGAGCATGGTAGACACCCTCGTTAGCACAGCTTGGCGCCAGCGGGGATGGCGTCGCTGACCATGAGCAGGTTCAGCTTCTCCTCGCCACGCTCGGTGTGCACGGCGGAGATGAGCATGCCCTGGCTCTCCTGGCCCATCATCTTGCGGGGGGGCAGGTTGACAATGGCCACCAGGGTCTTACCAATGAGCTCCTCGGGCTTATAGTACTGGGCAATGCCGGAGAGAATCTGTCGGGGAGTGCCGGAGCCATCGTCCAGGGTGAACTTGAGAAGTTTGTTGCTCTTCTTCACGTTCTCACAGTTGACCACCTTCACAGCACGGAGGTCATTCTTGCAGAAGGTGTCAAAGTCCACCTGCTCGGCGCTCAGGGGCTCCACCTCCAGGGCGGGGAGAGCGGCCTTTTTGGCCTCCTCGGCCACCCGCTCCAGCTCCTCCAGGGCCTTCTCGGCGTCCACACGGGGGAACAGGTTCTCACCCTTGGACACGGTGGCAGCGTCGCTCAAGCTGCCCCACACACCGGCGCTGTCCCAAGTGCGGCAGCCCTCGCAGGCGCCGATCTGGGCAAACAGCTTGTCCATGCTCTCGGGCATGAAGGGGGTGAGGAGCACGCCGCAGATGCGGGTGGTCTCCAGCAGGTTGTACAGCACGTGGGCCAGCCGGGCGCCGCTTTGCTCCATGTCCTTGGCCAGGGCCCAGGGGGCGTTCTCGTCGATATACTTGTTGGCCCGCTGAATGACCTTGAACACTTCCTCCAGAGCCTTGTGGGGGGCGTAGGTGTCCATGTCCTTCTGGTAGGCGTCCCGCAGGGCGGAGGCCATGCCGATGAGCTGTGTGTCCACCTCCTGGGGCTCGGCCCAGGTCTTGCACCCGGCGGGCAGCTGACCGCCGAAGTACTTGCCCACCATGGCGGTGGTGCGGCTGACCAGGTTGCCCAGGTCGTTGGCCAGATCGGTGTTGATGGTCTGGATGAGCAGCTCGTTGGAGAAGTTGCCGTCAGAGCCGAAGGGGAAGGTGCGCATGAGGAAGAAGCGCAGGGCGTCCACGCCGAACATCTCAGCCAGGATATAAGGGTCCACCACGTTGCCCTTGGACTTGGACATCTTGCCGCCGTCCAGCAGCAGCCAGCCGTGGCCGAACACCTTGCGGGGCAAAGGCAGTCCCAGGCTCATGAGCATGGCGGGCCAGATGATGGAGTGGAAGCGGACGATCTCCTTGCCCACGATGTGCACGTCGGCAGGCCAGAACTTGTCGAAGTCGTCGTACTTGTCGTTGTCATAGCCCAGAGCGGTGATGTAGTTGGACAGGGCGTCCACCCACACATACACCACGTGGCCGGGGTCGAAGTCCACGGGCACACCCCAGGTGAAGGAGGTACGGGACACGCACAGGTCCTCCAGGCCGGGCTTGATGAAGTTGTTCACCATCTCGTTGACCCGGCTGCGGGGCTCCAGGAAGTCGGAGTTTTCCAGCAGGTCCTGGATGCGGTCGGCGTACTTGGACAGGCGGAAGAAGTAGGCCTCCTCCTCAGCGTCCTGCACTTCCCGGCCACAGTCGGGACACTTGCCGTCCACCAGCTGGGACTCGGTCCAGAAGGACTCGCAGGGCTTGCAGTACTTGCCCACATACTTGCCCTTATAGATGTCCCCATTCTCGTACATCTTCTTAAAAATCTTCTGGATGGCGGAGACATGGTAGTCGTCGGTGGTGCGGATGAAGCGGTCATTGGAGATGTTCATCAGCTTCCACAGGTCCAGCACGCCCCGGTCGCCGCACACGATCTTGTCCACGAACTCCTTGGGGGACACACCGGCCTCGGCGGCCTTGTCCTCGATCTTCTGGCCGTGCTCGTCGGTGCCGGTGAGGAACATCACCTCACGGCCCCGCAGACGCTGATAGCGGGCGATGGCGTCGGTGGCCACGGTGCAGTAGGTGTGGCCGATGTGCAGCTTATCGCTGGGGTAGTAGATGGGGGTTGTGATATAAAAACGATTGTCAGACATGGGTATCCTCCTCCTTGTTCTCTCCGGTACAATTCATGGCTTGGGATTCCTCCCGGCTCCAGCTCCAGTCCTCTTCCACCCGGGGCTGAGGCTCCGGCTGGGTCAAAGGCGGCTGCGGCTCCTGGGGCTCAACCTGGGGCTCTGCATCCTGAATGGAGCAGGTGTCCAGATTGCCCTCCCAGCCCACCTTGGGCGGATTTTGCAGGTTGATGGGCAGCCGCCACAGGGCCGCCAGGGCGGCGGCAGACTGGGAGATGAGCAGCATGGCGGTGCCGGTGTCCGGACTGGAGGCCAGGGCCACCCAGGAGCACACCACCGTCATGCCCGCCAGCCACAGGGTGCGGCGGGGCCGGGCGGCGGCACAGGACATGCCCGCCCAGTCGGTGTACATCAGCATTCCGGCGATCACCGCCAGCAGCAGGGGCACATAGTCCCACAGCACCGGGTCAGCGGCGCAGTTGCGGTAGGTGTTCAGCAGCCAGCCGCACCCGGCACAGGCGGGCAGGGCCGCCCAGAAGCCGCCCCGGCTTCTCCGCCCGGGGTGGTAGCCGTCCCGGCCAATTTGCAGCAGTCCGAAGAAGGCCAGCAGGGCCAGCACGGCGGTGACCATACTCAGCACACCGTTGTCGCCCCCCTGCCAGGTCTTCATGGCCAAAGCCACCTGATAGGCCTTCCACAGGGCCCGGCCCTGTCCAAAGAGCATAGGCACAGCGGCCAGAGCGCTGAAGGCACTGAACCACATCAAGGCCAGAAAGACCAGGTCTCCGGTGGCGAAAAAGCTCATGGCCCATCTCCGGCCCCGGACCTGAGCGCGCGGGGGCCGAACAATCGGCTGACGGGCGGCCAGAATGCACAACACCGCCGCCGCCATCACCAGCACACACACCATGGCCACGCTGGCGGTGGCGCCCCGGACGGGCAGACCGAAGTCCCCCTCAAAGACGGTGGACTCCTGCCACAGCCGCACTCCGGTGGCAAGCCCGGCCAGAGCCAGGGTGCACACCAGCCACAAAATCTGATAGGGTTTCTTTCCACGCATGGAATTCTCCTCCTTCCGTTACAACAGGGTGAAATCCTGGAAGGGGAAGAGCACCATCACCGCCCGCCCAATGACGCTGCGGGTGTCGATGATGCCGATGCTGGGGTAACGGCTGTCGGCGGAGTCGTTGCGGTTGTCGCCCATGACGAAAATACACCCTTCCGGCACCGTCACATGGTTGACGCCCTCGCCGTAGTTGGGCACCTTCATGGCCTCCTTGATATAATCCTCTTCCAATGGGGTGCCGTCCACATAGACGGTCCCGGTGTCGTAGTCAATGTCCACCCGCTGGCCCTCGGTGGCGATGACCCGCTTGACCAGAGAGTCCTCCTGGTAGGAGCGCTGGGTGAGCACCACAATGTCCCCCTGCTTGGGCTCATAGCCCAGGCACCACACCAGCATGGAGTCCCCGTTTTGCAGGGTGTTCTCCATGGAGCTGCCGCTGACCACGATGATGCGCACCACGAAGGTGAAGATCAAAATGAGGGCGGCCAGCACAAACACCAGGGTGCGGACATTCAAGTACAGCTCGTAGCCCAGGGAGGTGTCCTTCTTGGTCCGGGTAGAATTGGACGGCGGGGTGGGTGTGGTGGTCTCCGTGAGGTCGGTGAGGTCCGAGAGATCACCGAGATTCAGATTCTCCAGGCCGTCGGTGCCCTCCGGCTCAGACGGGGTGGTGGGCTGGCTGTCCTGCCATAGTTCATCCATTGTTTTCCACTTCCTCTGTGGGGATTTGTTGGGCCAGAGCCTGGGGGTCGTCGTACACCATCTGGAAGGTGGCGGCGTCCATGGTCTCAAAGGCCAGCAGATAGCGGGCCACCAGCTCCAGCTTGTCGCTGTCCCGCTTCAAAATCGCCTGACAGGCCTCATAGGCCTGGTCCAGCAGGTGCTTGACCTCGCTGTCAATGAGGGCAGCGGTCTCTTCCGAGTAGGGCTTGGCCTGGGCCATGGAGCGGCCCAGGAACACCTCGTCGTGCTCGGAGGAGAAGGTGACCAGTCCCAGCTTCTCGCTCATGCCGTACTTGGTCACCATGTCCCGGGCGATGGCGGAGGCCCGCTGCAAGTCGCTGATGGCCCCGGTGCACACAAAGCCCAGGGCGTGGGCCTCGGCGGCCCGGCCGCCCAGCAGGGTGCACAGGGTCTCGCACAGCTCCTGGCGGCTCACATGGCCTTTGTCCTCCTGGGGTCGGTTGATGGTCATGCCAGCGGCCTGGCCTCGGGGAACGATGGTGATCTGATGCACCGGGTCCTGGGTGGACAGAGCGTGGCTGACCACGGCGTGGCCCGCCTCATGGTAGGCGGTGATGCGGCGGTCCTCCTCCAGCTGGGCCCGGCTCTTCTTCTCGGGGCCGGCAATCACCTTAATCACCGACTCCTGAATGTCCTTGAGGGTGATAAAGGGCTGATTTTTCCGGGCGGCCAGCAGGGCGGCCTCGTTCATCAGGTTCTCCAGGTCGGCCCCGGTGAAGCCGGTGGTCTCCCGGGACACCTCTTTGAGGTCCACGTCCTCGGCCAGGGGCTTGCGCCGGGCATGGACCTTCAGAATCTCCTCCCGGCCCTTCATGTCGGGGCGGCCCACATACACCTGGCGGTCAAAGCGGCCGGGGCGCAGCAGGGCGGGGTCCAGAATGTCCTGGCGGTTGGTGGCGGCCAGCACGATGACCCCCTCGTTGGCGGCAAAGCCGTCCATCTCCACCAGCAGCTGGTTGAGGGTCTGCTCTCGCTCGTCGTGGCCGCCGCCCAGGCCAGCGCCACGCTGGCGGCCCACGGCGTCGATCTCGTCGATGAAGACAATGGCGGGGGCCTCTTTCTTGGCCTGGTCGAACAGGTCACGGACACGGGAGGCGCCCACGCCCACGTACAGCTCCACAAAGTCGGAGCCGGAGATGGACAGGAACTTCACCCCCGCCTCCCCTGCCACGGCCTTGGCCAGCAGGGTCTTACCGGTGCCCGGAGGGCCCACCAGCAGCACGCCCTTGGGGATGCGGGCGCCCAGGTCGATGTATTTTTGGGGGTTGCGCAAAAAGTCCACCAGCTCTTGCAGCTCGGCCTTCTCCTCGTCGGCACCCGCCACGTCGGCAAAGGTGACCTTCACGGTGCCGTCCCCCTGGACGGTGCGGGCCTTGCCGAAGCGGCTCATGCCCCCCTGTCCGCCCTGGGCGTTTTGCTGGCGCATGGCCATCACGCCCCAGATCACCATGACCACCACCACGGTACCCACAATGGGGATGGTGATTTGCAGCCACAGAGGCATCTCATAGGCGGGCTGGATGTCAAACTCCTTTAAGGTGCCGTCGGCCTGCTGCTGGTCGATGACGTCCCCCAGGTCGTTGTAGAACAGCTCCACATCCGCCAGGCGGTGGTACCACACCTTTCCGTCCTCCATCTGGAGCACCAGGGTCTGGTTGTCCTCCACCTGGAAGGCGGTGACCTGTTCGTTTAAGAAATAGCTTCGCACCTGGCTGTATGAGATGAAGTTCTCCTGTTGGGCGGAGCGGAAGGCGGTAAAGCTCCACACCAGCAGCAGAATGAGCACCACATACACCACGGCGCTGCGCACATGTTTTCCACGATTCAAAATTGAATACAGCTCCTTTTCTCCCCGAAGGGGCTCACTCGCCGCCGTAGACGGAGGGCTTCAAAATGCCCACATAGGGCAGATTGCGGTACTTTTCGTCGTAGTCCAGGCCATAGCCCACCACAAAGGCGTCGGGGATGGTAAAGCCCACATAGTCGGCCACGATGGGCTGGGTGCGGCGGTCGGGCTTATCCATCAGGGTACAGATGCGGATGGAGGCGGGCTTGCGGGCCTTGAGAATCTCCATGAGGTAAAACAGGGTGTTGCCGGAGTCCAGAATGTCCTCCACGATGATGAGGTCCCGGCCCTCGATGGAGTCGGACAGGTCCTTCTTAATTTCCACCTGGCCGGAGCTCTTGGTGCCCGCTCCGTAGGA
Source organism: Pseudoflavonifractor sp. An187 (assembly GCF_002160275.1). Classification (NCBI taxonomy): domain Bacteria; kingdom Bacillati; phylum Bacillota; class Clostridia; order Eubacteriales; family Oscillospiraceae; genus Pseudoflavonifractor; species Pseudoflavonifractor sp. An187. Next base: position 11,676 of record NZ_NFKG01000018.1, read on the forward strand.
GGACACCGCCATAAAGTCCACCGTCACCGGCAGGTCAATGGCCCGGGTCAGGTCCGCCATGAAGATGTAGGACCCCCGGAGCACCGAGGCCAGCACCGGCTCCTTCCCGGCGTAGTCGGCGGTGATCTGGCCCCCCAGCTCCTTCACGCGCTGACGGAGCTGCTCTTCACTATACAGAATGGATTCCACGTGTTCATGCATGGTCTTCGTTCTCCTTTGTCACATTGATAGATCGGGCGGGCTGTCCGGGCTGGGCCAAAAAGGCCTGGTCCACCCCCAGCAGCGCCACCGCTGCCACCCGCTCCCCCTGGGCCACCACCGGAAGGCGGGGGCGGAGGTGGGAGGGGATTTTCTTCTCGATCATGAGTTTTTTCACCGTCTTGGTGGGTCGCTTGGGCAATTGCAGGGTGTCCCCCACCTCTCTGGGGCGGAGCACATAGTCCCCGGGGACGAGCCACAGCCCTTTCCCCTTCTCTTGGGGGCATATCGCCGTGCGGCACTCCACCCGCCATTCCCCCCACGGGGTGTATCCGTCCCGAAGGGGCACCGGACTGAGGGTTTTTTCCTCCCTCACGGGGGTGATGTCCAGCCGATTCCAGCTTTTCCGGGCCACATAGCCGGGCAAATCCAGCCGGGCCCCGCTCTGGGCCTGGGCCATGAGTCCATACAGCCCATCCAAATACACCTGGGAGGGGTGGATGTGCAGCCCGGTGAGCACCTGGGCCAGCCGCCGCATCACCAGCGGTTTGGGCTGAGAGAGAAGCTGGGAAATGTCCACCGCCACCCCATCCGGCCCCTGGGTCACCCCGGGCACAGCTTGGGCCAGGGTGTCCAGCAGCTGGGCGTCCTCCCGCAGCTTGGCCGCTGCCTGGGCGATGTGGTGTACCGCCTGGGGGTTGAGTTCAAAGAGCAGGGGCAGCACCTGGTGGCGCATCCGGTTGCGGGTGTAGGCGGGGTCGGCGTTGCTCTCGTCCTCCACGTGGGGGACGTGGCGGCGGCGGAGGTAGTCCTCCACCTGCTCCCGGGTCACCTCCAGCATGGGGCGGATAAGCATCCCCTGCCGGGGCTGAATGCCCCGCAGGCCCTGGAGGCCAGAGCCCCGTATGAGGTGCATGAGCACCGTCTCCGCCTGGTCTCCGGCGTGGTGTCCGGTGGCAATGAGGGTGTACCCCTCCCGCCGGGCGGTGTCGTAGAGAAAGGCATAGCGCAGCGCCCGGGCGGTCTCCTCCACCCCCTGCCCCCGCTGGGCGGCAGCGGTGGGCACGTCTCCGTGGCCCACATGGAGGGGGACCTGGTGGCGTTCACACCAGGCACGGACAAAGTCCTCCTCTCCGTCGGAGGCCTGACGGATGCCGTGGTGGAAGTGGGCGGCCCCCACCTGGTAGCCGCCCCGGCTCGCCCCGTCCAAGAGGCGGCAGAGCAGATACATGGAGTCCGCTCCCCCGGACACCGCGCACAGCACCCGGTCCCCGGGGGCAATCAGGTGGTAGGAAAACAGCTCTGCCATCAGTAGTCCTCTTCGTCGTAGTTGTAGGCCAGATTGCGGAAGGTGGTGAACTCTGGCCGCCACTCCAGCATGACGGTGCCCGTCTCGCCGTGGCGGTTTTTGGCCACAATGCACTCGGCCACGTTGGGGTTCTCGGTGTCGTCCTCGTAGTAGCTCTCCCGGTAGATGAACATGACGATGTCGGCGTCCTGCTCGATGGAGCCGGACTCCCGCAGGTCGGAGAGCATGGGCCGCCGCTGGCCCGCCGCCCGGCTCTCGTTGGCACGGGAGAGCTGGGACAGGCAGATGACGGGGACGTTGAGCTCCTTGGCCATGAGCTTCATGGAACGGGAGATGTCGGAGACAATCTGCTGGCGGTTGTCGCTGGCCCGGGTGGGCCCCCCGGCGGAGGTCATCAGCTGGAGGTAGTCCACGATCACCAGCCCCAAATCCTTGATGCGGCGGCACTTGGCGTTCATGTCCGCCACGGACAGGGAGGAGTCGTCGTCCATGTAGATCTTGGCCTGGCTGAGGGTAGCCACCGCCATGGCCAGCCGGGACCACTCCTCCTCCCCCACAATGCGGCCGGTGAGCAGTTTTTTGTTGTCAATGAGGCACTCGGTGGAGATCAGGCGCAAACCCAGCTGCTCCCGGCTCATTTCCAGAGAGAAGATGGCCACGCTCTTGCCCGAGTGCTTGCCCGCCTCCAGGCCGATGTTCAGAGCCAGAGATGTCTTACCCATACCGGGTCGGGCGGCGAGAATCAAAAGGTCGGAGTTGTTCAGACCGGAAATTCTCCGGTCCAGGTCAATGAGGCCGGTGGAGATGCCGGGGAACTCCGCCCCGTTCTCCTGCCGCTCCTTGATGGTCTCCCACACCTGGCTCATCACCGTGGCGATGTGGGTCATGCCCTGGGCGGAGCGGCCCTGGCGGATGGCGTAAATGCGCTGTTCGGCGGCCTCCAGAATCTGCTGGGCGGTGCCGCTCTCGCTGCGCACCATCTCCTCCAGCTCCCCGGCGGTCTCCCCCACTCTTCTCAGCAGGGCCTTGTCGGCCACAATGCTGACGTACTCCATGACGTTGGCCGCCGTGGGGGTGATCTCCATGAGCTGGCGCAGGTAGGCCACTGAGGTGTTCTCGTCGTACACCCCCGCCTGTTTCATGCGGTCCAGCACCGTCACCGGGTCGATGGTCTCGAAGCGGTTGAACATGGTGAACAGCACCTGATACAGCTCCCGGTTTTGCCGCAGATAGAAGTCGTCGGGGGTCAGGCGGGCCACCACGTCGGGAATACACCGGTCGTCGATGAGCATGGAGCCCAGCACCGCCTGTTCCGCCTCCACCGAGTGGGGCAGGCGCAGGCCATTGAATTCGTCCACTGTCATCCCTCCCAGTTGTATACTGTGGGCGTAATCTTACGCCTCCTCAGTGACCATCACACGGACGGTTCCGGTGATCTCATAGCCCAGCTTGCATTTGACCTCGTAGCCGCCAAAGGCCTTGATGGGGTCGGCCAGCACCAGCTTGGACTTGTTGATGTCGATGTTGTACTGCTGCTTGAGGCCCTCGGAGATCTCCTTGGTGGTCACCGAGCCGAACAGGCGGCCACCCTGGCCAGCCTTGGCCACGATCTTCACCGGGCATTCCTTCAAACGGCTCACCAGGTCCATGGCGGCCTGACGCTCCTCGGCCTCACGGGCACGGCGGGCCTTGTCCTGCATCTTCATGGTGTTGATGTTCTCGGCGCTGGCCTCCACCGCCAGCTTGCGGGGCAGAAGGAAGTTGCGGGCGTACCCGTCGGACACGTCCACCATCTGGCCCTTCTTGCCGTGGCCCTTCACGTCCTGCTGTAAAATCACTTTCATGATGTGTTCCTCCTAAAAATATGGTTTGCTTGGAGGGCGTATCTGAAAACCAAGAAATCGCCGAATTTTCCACAAGCAACAGACAGATACAAGGCAAAAAGCGCAGGAATCCTGGGTGGATTCCGAGCATTTTTAACGCAGTAGCTGGCGTTGATTGTTGGGAAAGTCAATGATTTCGACTTTTCAGAAAGCCCCTAGGGAGAACTTACTCCTCCTCTTCCCCCATCTCCTCCGGGTCGTCGGTCTTAAAATACCGCTCCAGAGTGGCCATGAGGGATTCCGTCACCTGCTTCAACGTCTGCCCGGCGATCTGGGCTCCGGCGGCTCCGGCGTTTCCGCCGCCCCCCAGGGCCTCCAAAATCACCTGGACATTGGTGTCGTTGATGCTTCTGGCCGACACCACCACCCGGTCTCCGTCGGGATAGAGGACGAAGGAGGTGTTGATGCCTGCAATATTCAACAGCTCATCGGCCGCCTGGGCGGCTGTGACCCGATTGACGGTATGGTCTACCGGCGCAATGGCAATATCCTGCCGGTACATCTTGGCATTTTGAATGATGCCGTACTTGGCCACGGTGTCGGCCAGGCCGGTCTGGAACATCTTCTTCACCTCTCCGGTGTCTCCTCCGGCCCGGCGCAGGAAGGCGGCGGCCTCAAAGGTGCGGCCTCCGGTGCGCATGGTGAAGTTCTTGGTGTCCAGCATCAGGCCCGCCATCATGGCCTCTGCCTCGCCCCGCAGCAGCTCTCCGGGCTCCATGAGGTAGCCCAGCAGCTCGCTGACCAGCTCACAGGTGGAAGAGGCGTAGGGCTCGTGGAAGTAGAGGGCGCCGCCCTCGATGTAGGTGGCGGCCCGGCGGTGGTGGTCGATGACCGCCACCTTGTTGCAGGACTGGAGCACCTCTCGGCTGGCCACCTGCTCGGGGCGGTTGGTGTCCACCACCACCAGCAGGGACCGGGAGTCTGCCTTCAAGAGGGTCTCCTGGCTGTCCAAAAACAGGTCCTTGTACTCTTCCATCCCCTCCAGCTTGCGGTACAGCTGGTCGGCGGGGGTGGGGCCGCTCTCCCGGACGATGTAGTGGGGCACGCCCTTCTTGCGGGCAATGGCGCACACGCCCACGGCGGCGCCCACGGCGTCCATGTCGGCGGCGGCGTGGCCCATGACGAACACACAGGAGGCGTCCGCCACCAGCTCGCCCAGGGCGGAGGCCATGACCCGGCTCTTGACCTTGGTGCGCTTCTCGGTCTCCTTGGCCCGGCCGCCGAAGAACTCGAAGTTGAAGCGGTTTTTCACCACCGCCTGATCGCCGCCCCGGGACAGGGCCATCTCCACGGACAGAGAGGCAAAGCGGTACAGGTCCGCCGGGGTCTCCCCGTCCACGCCCAGCCCCAACGACAGGGTCACCGAGATGCCGTTGGGGGTCTGCACCTGGCGGATGGAGTCGAGAATGGAGAACTTCTCCTCCTTGTACCCCTGCAAATACTGCTCCTCAAAGATGTAGAGGAAGCGGTCCCGATCCAGGCGGCAGAAGATGCCCCCCACATCCCCCATCCACTGAGAGATGCGCTGGTTGATGTCTGCGATCATGTTGGAGGCCACATTTTCCGGCAGCCCCTTGATGGTGTCCTCGTAGTTGTCCAGCAGCAGGATGGCCACCACCGGACGGGTGGCCTGGTAGATCTCTTTCAAATTGCTGGCCTCGGTGACGTCCAGCCAGTAGGTGGTAGCCAGCAGGCTCTCCTGGCCCTCCTCCTGGGTGCGGCCCACGTTGCCGAACACCTGGTAGCGGCGGCGGCCCATGGCCACCTCGTGGGGGCACTCGTGCTTGCCCTCCAGCAGCCAGCGGCTGTCGAACTGGGGGGCAATGTCGGTGAGCTTGGTGTCAAACAGGCGGTTCCGGTCCCCGGACAGGTGGAGGAAGCGGTCGTTGGACCACACGATCTCCTCGGTGTCGGGGCGGAACATCATCACCGGCAGGGGGCAGTTGAGGGTGCTGTCCCGGGTGGCCTCGTCCACGCTGCCCAGCAGCTGGTCCAGGTACCGAGTGGCCTCCCGGCGGCGCAGCAGAGAGGCCCGGAGATAGAGCAGATACAGCACCAGCACCACCGCAGCCTCTCCCAAGGCCATCTGTACATTGCCCAGCAGGGCGGTGATGGCGGCAAAGACAATCATAACCAAAAAGTACAGGCCAAACCGAGGGCCCAGCAGCCGGGACAATGTCCGATTCATCTCATTCACTCCTTTTGTCCCAAAATCCCCGTCTCACAGGGGTCCTCCGGGGTGTTTGGGCGGTTTTTCGCCCCCGTTCCCCGGGAAAATACAAAACTCCATATAGATGAATTATTATATCAAATCCCACCCGTAAAAACAAGGGATTGGAAATCAAAATGGAAGGGCCGCAAGAAATGTGGACAGATTGGATAAAATGCCATTGCACATCCCCGTCCCAGTTGCTATAATAGTTTTTACCAATCATTCAGGTATCTGCCTGGAAGTATTTGCGTCAGCCGAAGTTATCGGTTGACGCAATCTTCTCACCCCGAGCATTTACCGCTTTACTGTGTAAAGGAGACGAGTTCCATGCTGGATATTCAAGTCAAGCTGGCGGAGCAGCGCAAGCCCCTGCCCGACCCCGACACCCTGCAATTTGGCAAGGTGTTTACCGACCACATGTTTTTGATGAACTACGACGCCGGCCAGGGCTGGCACGATGCCCGGGTGGTGCCCTACGGCCCCCTGTCCATGGAGCCCTCCTGCATGGTGTTCCACTACGCCCAGGAAATTTTTGAGGGCTTGAAGGCCTACCGCACCCCGGAGGGCAAGGTGCAGCTGTTCCGCCCGGTGGAGAACGCCCGGCGGCTCAACTCCTCTTGCCAGCGCCTGTGCATCCCCGAGATTCCCGAGGAGGATTTCGTCCAGGCGGTGAAGGCCCTGGTGAAGGTGGATGAGGCCTGGGTGCCCAACAAGCTGGGTACCTCCCTGTATATCCGCCCCTTCATCATCGCCACCGACTGCTCCCTGGGTGTCCACGCCTCCCACAGCTACCTCTTCGCCATCATCTGCTGCCCTGTAGGCGCCTACTACCCCGAGGGCATCAACCCGGTGAAAATCTACGTGGAGAGCGAGGACGTGCGGGCGGTGCGGGGCGGCACCGGCTACACCAAGTGCGGCGGCAACTATGCCGCCTCCATCCGGGCCGGAGAGCGGGCAGAGGCCCAGGGCTACTCTCAGGTGCTGTGGCTGGACGGCGTGCACCGCAAGTATATTGAGGAAGTGGGGGCCATGAACGTGCTGTTCAAGGTCAACGGCACCGTCATCACCCCCCAGCTCACCGGCTCCGTGCTTCCCGGCATCACCCGCAAGAGCTGCCTGGAGCTTTTGAAGGATTGGGGCATTCCCGTGGAGGAGCGACTGGTCACCGCCCAGGAGCTGTTTGATGCCGCCAAGGCGGGCACCCTGGAAGAGGCCTGGGGCACCGGTACCGCCGCCGTGGTCTCCCCCATCGGCCTGCTGGCCTGGGAGGACCAGAAGGTGGAGGTCAGCGGCGGTCAAATCGGAGCGCTGACCCAGAAGCTGTACGACACCCTCACTGGCATCCAGTGGGGCACCATTCCCGACACCCACGGCTGGGTGGTACCCGTGGAATAAGTTGAAAAAGGACGCTGCATTCCATGTGCAGCGTCCCTTTTGTCTGAAATCCATGGGAGTGATGGAGAAGGTGCACCCTTCTTCAACTTTTCGCAATCAGGCTTGCCAGCCTGGTGGGGACGCTCCCCGCTGGGGGTTTCTTTTGAGCGGGCAAAAGAAACCAAAACCCGCTTAGGGCGTTCCCCCCTAAGGACCTCCCTTGGGGTGCGAGGCTGGAACTGCGTCAAGTCTCTATTCGGCCCGTCACCCTTGCTGCGGCCCCTGTTTGTGCCACCACACCAGGCTATCTTGGGCAGCTGGCCCTATAGCTAGGTGGTTTCCATGCCCGGGCCTACCTTGGAGAAGCGGCGTTCCCGCCGCTGGGAACCAGGCATCCGGTAGCTGGGAACAGCGGTTCACCAAGGTAAAGCCCTGGCGGTAGATGGACGCTCCAGCAGAGAAGTAGATACCCCCCATAGAACGCCAAGCCATCCATGTGACCTCACCGGGCCAAGGGCTGAAAATAGAACGGCGCACACTCCAACCAGTACCGGCGGGGTGGATTCCACAAGGCGGGGGAAGGCCCCGCCTTTGGCGATTCTTTCCCCGATTTCTCATCGCTGAGAAATCGGGCCCAGCGGAGCGCGTCCCCTGCCAGGGGCGCAGGTCCCACACCTGAGAAATAAGTCGAAAAAGCGGATGCAACTTCCACAGCTGCATCCGCTTTTGTGTATCTTTTACTTCTGGTACGCCTTGGCCGCCCCCACAAAGCCCCGGAACAGGGGATGGGCCCGGTTGGGTCGGCTCTTCAGCTCGGGGTGGAACTGGCCTGCCACAAACCAGGGGTGACCGGGCAGCTCCACCATCTCCACCAGCCGTCCATCCGGGGACAGGCCGGAGAGCACCAGCCCCGCCTTGGTTAGCTCCTCCCGGAAGGTGTTGTTTACCTCGTAGCGGTGGCGGTGGCGCTCGTGGATGTCCTGGACCCCGTAGATGTCAGCGGCCCGAGTGCCCTCCACCAGGTGGCAGGGGTAACTGCCCAGACGCATGGTGCCGCCCATGTCGGTGACCCCCACCTGGTCGGGCATCAGGTCAATGACGGGATGGGTGGTGGCGGGATTGAGTTCGGAGGAGTGGGCGTCGGTCATGCCGCACACATGGCGGGCAAACTCCACCACAGCCAGCTGCATGCCCAGGCAGATGCCCAGGAAGGGGATGTTGTTCTCCCGGGCGTAACGGATGGCGGAAATTTTGCCCTCAATGCCCCGGTTGCCAAAGCCGCCGGGCACCAGAATACCCTGCACGCCCTCCAGCACCTGGGCCACGTTGTCCTGGGTGACCGTCTCGGAGTCCACCCAGCGGATGTGCACCTTCACGTCGTTTTCAATGCCGCCGTGGGTGAGGGCCTCCACCACGGACAGGTAGGCGTCGTGGAGGGAGACGTACTTGCCCACCAAAGCGATCTCCACGGTGTCTTTCACGTTCTTGGCCCGGTACACCATGGTGGCCCACTCGGTGAGGTCGGGGGCGTGGCAGATGAGCCCCAGACGACGCACCACCACGTTGGCCAGCCCCTCCCGCTCCAGCATCAGGGGCACCTCATAGAGAATGTCGGCGGTGAGGTTGGGGATGGCGTTTTCCACCGGAATGTTACAGAACAGGGCAATCTTGTCCAAAATATCCTGGGGAATGGGGGCATCGCTGCGGCACATGATGACATCCGGCTGAATCCCCAGGCTCAACAGCTCCTTGGCCGAGTGCTGGGTGGGCTTGCTCTTGAGCTCCCCAGAGCCGGGAATGGAGACAATGAGGGAGACGTGAATGAACATCACGTCCTGACGCCCCCGCTCGGCGGCCACCTGCCGGATGGCCTCCAGGAAGGGCTGGGACTCAATGTCGCCCACGGTACCGCCGATCTCCACAATGGCCACATCGGTGTCGGGCCCCTCCAGAGAGTAGATGTTGGCCTTGATCTCGTTGGTGATGTGGGGGATGATCTGCACCGTGCCCCCCAGGTAGTCCCCGCGCCGCTCCCGGTTGAGCACGTTCCAGTACACCTTACCCGAGGACACCGAGGAGTTAAAGGTGAGGTTTTCGTCAATAAATCGCTCGTAATGGCCCAAATCCAGGTCGGTCTCCGCCCCGTCGTCGGTGACGAACACCTCCCCGTGCTGGTAGGGGCTCATGGTGCCCGGGTCCACGTTGAGGTAGGGGTCCAGCTTCTGCACCTTCACCCGCAGCCCCCGCTGTTTCAGCAGGCGGCCCAGAGAGGCGGCGGTGATGCCCTTGCCCAGACCGGACACCACACCCCCGGTGACAAAGATAAATTTCGTATTCATGGCCATATGTGCTTCCTCCTTTGGACAGGAAGATGCGCCCTTGCGCCGGACCCCATTGTCCGGCCCTGTCAAAAAATAATACGAAATATTTTACCCCCGTACCCCGGGACAAGTCAAGGCACGGCCTCGCCAATTTCCCGGGGGTACGGGGGTAAATTTCTGGTATAAAATGTAACTCTCTCACCCCTGGGCGTGGAGGGCGGCGATGATGCGCCGCTTGTACGCCAAAAATTCCGGGGTGAGGTTGAACTCCACGTGGCGGGGCCGGGGCTCTTGCACCACGATCTCGTCCCCAATGCGCCCGTCCATGAGCAGATAGATGCGGTCGGAGAGGAGGATGGCCTCGTCAATGTCGTGGGTGATGAAGAGGGTGGACAGGCGAATGTCCTCCATCACCTTCAAATACCACTCGTGCACCGAGGACTTGGTGAGGGTGTCCAGGGCGGAGAAGGGCTCGTCCAGCAGCGCCACGTTCTGGGAGAACAGGTAGGTGCGCAGCAGCGCCGCCCGCTGGCGCATGCCGCCGGACAGCTGCCCCGGCCACTTCTTCTCGGTGCCCTCCAGCCCGAACTGGGCAAACAGGGCGGCGGCCTGGGCCCGGGCCTCCTTCTTTTTCATTCCCCGCAGCATTAGGGGCAACGCCACGTTGTCCTCAATGGTGCGGTAGGGCAGCAACAGGTCCTTTTGCAGCATGTAGCTGATGCGGCCGGGCTGGCCCGTCACGTCCTCCCCGTCCAGAAATACCTGCCCTTCATCGGGTCGGAGCAGGCCGGAAATGACGTTAAACAGGGTGGTCTTTCCGCCGCCGCTCACCCCCAGCAGGCACACCAGTTCCCCCTCCTTGAGGTGGATGGACACGTCACGGAGGACCTGGTTGTCTCCAAAGGCCAGGCTGACGTTGCGTACTTCCAGCTTGTCCACGGTCACTTCTGGGGCAGGTAGTCGTTGGAGAATCCGGCGTTGGGGTCCACGGTGCCCTCCAGCAGCTGGTTGTCGTTGAGCCAGGTGAAGAAGCCGCTCCAGCGGTCCGGGTCCATCTCACCCCAGCGCTCCGCGTCCGCCTGGTACTCCTTGGCCAGGTACTTCTGGCTGGCCACCACCAGCTCCTCGTTGCTCTTGAGCTCGGGGGCGGCCTCCATGAGAATTTGGGCGGCCTCCTCGGGGTGCTCCATGGCGTACTCATAGCCCTGGGTCACAGCGGCCATAAATGCCTTAGACTCCTCTTCGTGCTCGCTGAGATAGGTGTTGTTGCCGATGATCACGGGGGTGTAGAAGTCAAACACCGGGTCAATGTCGGCAAATTCGAAGTAGTCGGTGTCCAGACCCGCCACCTCACAGGCGATGCCCGCCCAGCCGTAGTAAATCCAGATGGCGTCCACAGACTTGCTCTCCAGGGCAGACACCTCGTCGGTGACGGTGGAGGGGATGAGCTCCACCTTGGAGAAGTCGCCGCCGTCGGCCTCCATCACCTGCTGGATGGTGGCCTTCTCCACGGGCAGGTCCCAGGTGGCGTACTTGTGGCCCTCCAGGCCCTTGGGGGTGTCCATACCCTCTCCAGCCCGGGAGATGATGCCGGAGGTGTTGTGCTGGATGATGGCAGCCACAGCGGTGATGGGCAGGGGGTCGTCCCCAATGAGGCCGGGGGCGATGTAGTCCTGGAAGGACACGCCGAACTGGGCCTTGCCCGAGGCCACCAGCACCTCCGCGCCGTCCTCGGGGGGCTGCACCACCTCCACCTCCAGGCCGACATCCTCAAAATAGCCGTTGGCCATGGCCACATAGATGCCGGTGTGGTTGGTGTTGGGGGTCCAGTCCAGCACGAAGGTGATCTTCTCCAGGTCCTTCTCTCCGTCCTGGGTGTTGTTCTCGGTCTTCTGCCCGCAGGCAGTGAGAGACGCCGCCAGACCCAGGGTCAGCGCCCCGGCCAGCAGACGATACGTCCATTTCTTCATCATTTGTTCCTCCTCTTCTCCTCATCCACGGAGCGGTAGGGCATACACCGCCGCTCCAGCCACCCCACCAGGGCCATGAGGGCCAGGGACAGGGCGGAAATCAAAAAGATCACAGCAAACATCTTGTCAAAGGCAAAGGCCTTTTTCACCCGGGTCATGTACACGCCCAGGCCGCCGAAGCCGCCCAGCCACTCGCTGATGACGGCGCCCACGATGGAGTAGGCGGCGGCGATGCGCAGCCCGGAAAAGAACTGGGGCAGAGCCCAAGGGCATTTCAAGTAGCGGAAAATCTGCCACCGCCCCGCTCCCATGGAGCGCAGCAGCCCCACGGCGTCGGGGTCCACCCCCCGGAAGCCGTCCAGCAGCCCCACCGTCACCGGGAAAAAGGTGACCAGCACCACCAAAATAACCTTAGGAGTCATCTCGTAGCCAAACCACAACACCAGCAGGGGCGCAATGGCCACGGTGGGGATGGTCTGGGTGATAACCAGAATGGGGTAGAAAATCTTGTACAGCAGTTCAAAGGCATCCATGGCCACGGCGAACACAAAGCCCACCGCCACCCCGATGCACAGGCCCAAGGCGGCCTCCTGCAAGGTGATGAGCAGGTTTTCCCACAAGGATGGGGCGTCGGTGACAAAGGCGGTGACCACCTGCACCGGGGAGGGCAGCATGTAGCTGGGCACCAGCCCGGACACACACACCAGCTGCCACACCACCAGCAGCACCGCCACCCCGGCAATCCCGGGCAGTTTAGCCCTGGTGGTGTTTGGTAACTTTCTGATCAATGGTGAGAATCTCCCCTTCCGGCTCGTAGACCACCTTGATGTAGGCGGACACCTTGGGGGCCCCCGCCCGGACGGCCACGTGCTGGCACTCCTTGACAATATCCATGAGCTGGTCGTAGTTATCCCCCTCGATGGTGGTCTCAAAGGGGCCCACATAGTAGTTCAGGCCGGTGGAGCGGATGTAGTCGATGACCTCGTCCACCATGCGCACCAGTTCCTGGTCGTTGTCCGCCTGGGGCAGACTCTGAATGGCAACACTTGCTTTCATAGCACTTCCTCCATATCCATAAAAAATACCCCGCCGGCAATACCGGCGGGGCATGACAAAACACGGATGCTCCCTACGCTGGCATTACCCAGATCAGGTTAAGGGTCGCAGGATATACCTGCCTCTCAGCTCCTTCCCTGGAGCTCCCCTGTCAACATGCCAGTTTAGTCCTTTTTTCGGCGGTTGTCAACACTTTGTGTCCTGTGCCATCCTCCGTGATTCTCGGACCGATACCCTCTGCCCAATCATCACCGTCATGGTAAACCGCCGCTTCTCCGGATCATAGTCCCACTGGAAGTCCCCTTCATACTTTTTCAGGGCCTTGGCCACACTTTTCAGCCCAAAACCGTGGCCCTCTCCCCCCGCCTTGGTGGAGCGCAGCCCTTCTTCTCCCACAATGGGGGGCCGATCACAGCTGTTTTCCACCACCACCACCTGGTAGCCGTTGCGCAGGGCGGTGGCCAGCTCCACCCACTTTTCCTGGGAGTCCCGGGCGGCGGTGAGGGCGTTGTCCAGGAGGTTGCCCAGAATGGCCACCAGGTCGAAATCCTCCACGCCCTCCAGGTTGCACAGCTGCACATCATAGGTGAAGGCGATGTTCTTCAGCTCACAAGCGGTGACGTACTTGTCCACCATCACGTCCAGGGCCCGGTTGCCGCTGTGACAGCGGCGGGTGTATGCCTGGAGCTGCTGCTCCATCTGGGCGATGTATTGCTCCACTTTGGGGTCCTGGTTCAGGTTTCGGATGGCCTCCAGGTGATTTTTGGCGTCGTGGGCATAGCTTCTCAGCTGCTGATTCTGCCGCTCCAAAATCTCATAATAGGACTGCTCCATCTGGAGCTGTTCTTCCTTTTGGCGCTGGGCCAAGGCAATCCGTTTCCGCTCCCACCCCAGCTGGTACACCAACACCACCACTACTGTGGCCACGCACAGGGCCATGCTGACCATCAGCATCATCGTGCGCCCGGACATGGTCACCGGCTCCTGGGCTATGCCTTTGGCCAGCCATATCACCCCCGCCAGCACAGCGGCAGGACACAGATACACAGGCACCGGAAGCTTGGGCCGCCCCTTATCGCCTGCCACCAGATTGGCAATCACCAGGGCTCCCAGTTCAAAGAGCAGACAGGAGAGCGCCGCTTGTGTCATATCCAACGCCTCAAAAAAATCTCCATGCTGCTTGAACACAAATTCACGGGCAATCACCGCCGCCAGCACACGCAGGATGGAGAGGACCCCTGCGTATCCCACCACCCTCCAGGGTGAAATTCGGAAGGCCAGCCAGCCCATGGCAAAACAGACGACAAAAAAGGTGCCCACACCAGAAGCTTTCCATACAGACAGCCCCATATGGGACAGTTCCGCCACCAGCATGGGTTGTACCACCAAGACCGTAAGGCCCAGCAACAGCAACTCCCATTCGGGTATCCGCGGCTTTGCCAGCCGAGAAAAGAACAGATACATAATCACCAATTCCAGCAAGGCCACCACCGGAGAGGTGGCGAAGTTCCACTCTCCAAACAGTTCAATCATTCCTATCGCCTCCTCAAATAGTCAAACCAGTATTTGTGAAAGGCCGCCTGTCGCCGGGGCGCAATGGGGATACGCTCTCCGGTCACCAGATACAGCTCGGAATAGGCATATTTGGTCACATGGTGGAGGTTGACCAGAAAGGACTTGTGGACGGGATAGAAAAACAGGTTGGGCAGCTTCTCCTCCCACACCTCCAACCGATCCCCAGTGACATACCGCTGGGTCTCGGTTACCACCACCACCCGGCGGTTCTCCCGGGTGACATACAGTACATCATCCGCCAGCACCCGCACCTGGGCCTGCTGATTGTACACGAATACATCCACATAGACCCCGTCAATGTACTCCATGGCCTTGTCCAGCCCCGCATACAGCCGCTTCGGGTCAAAGGGCTTTTCCAGGTAGCGGAAGGCGTGGAGGTCCATGGCGTCGTCCTGGTACTCCCGGTAGGCGGTGACAAAGAACAGGGCCACCTTGCCGTTGCGGCGTTTCAGCTCATGGGCCAAGGTAATGCCGTCCACCCCCTCCATCTGAATGTCCAGAAAGGCCAGGGTATAGGCCGTCTGGCTGTCCATCACCTGCCGGGGGTCGGTGGCGGTGTCCAGGTGGGCGACAATGCCCCGTTGGGCCAGGTACGCCTGGACATGCTCCCGCACCTGCTCCAAAAATACGGGCTCATCATCGCAAATCAGCACATTCATCGCCACTTCTCACCCCCTGGTTTTCTGTTCAAAAATATCTTAGCATTCCCCTTGCTGGGCCGTCAACCGCCCCCCGTCCGCACTTTGACGGGATTTTCTTGCACTTGGACAAAAGGGCTTTTTTGCCTTGGAATTCCATGGTACAGTGAATACACCAAATCCCCACAGGAATCCAAAGGAGGGAATCGAGTATGTACTGCAAAGCCACCCGCACCCAGATCAAGCTGCTCCTGAGCCAGTGGGGCGCCCTGCTGGCCTTCCTGTTGCTGCTGGCCCTGGCCCTGAACAACTTCGTGGAGAACGTGCTGGAGTTCCAGGGCACCGACGCACTGCTCATGTATCATCCCGCCAAAATGCTCAGCCTCAGCCACAACAGAAGCTACTACATGGCAGACACCATCATGATGCTGGTACAGCTGGTCCCTCTGCTCATCTGCATCCCCGCCGCCCTCTCCCTGTCCAAGGAGCAGCACACCGGGGAGTCGGTGGCCATGGTGGCCCGGCTGGGCGCCCGCACCTATCTGTTTTCCAAGATCACCGCCGTATTCGTGGTGACCACCCTGGTGTTTTCCGTCCCCTTTTTCATTGAACTGGCCTTGAACTGCATCTCCTTCCCCCTCAAGGGTGCCGGAGACTTTGGAAACGGGAATCTGTACGGCTCGGAGTATATCGAAACCACCAAAAACTTTCTCTTCTATCCCATTTACCGCATTTCCCCCTACCTCTACACCGTGGTGGGGATTCTCCACTTCGGCATAGTCATGGGGCTGCTGGCCGCTGCCACCACCACCCTCTCCGCCCTGGTGCGGGTGAAATTCCGGGTGGTGCTCCTCCTCCCCGCCTTTCTCCTCCTCGAGCTGTCGGCATACCTGTCTCAATTCTTTGATGTATATTGGGCCCACTACGTCACCCTCTTCCACGGGGAGCCCCGCAATGACCTGGTCTTTGGGGTGGTCATTTTGGCCCTGCTGGCCTTCGTCATCCTGGGTACCCTGTGCGCTTCCCGAAAGGACTGGTTGTCATGAGGATGCGGCTGAAGCAAAACGCCTGGATGTTCCCCGCCGCTCTCTTTTTTGGGCTGTGGCTGTCCTGGTCCTACGTCAACCCCTATGGAGGTGTCACCTCTCTGTCCTCCCTGGTGTGTCAGCTCAGCGGAGCCCGGGGAGACTTCTCCTTGGATATCAACCTCCATGCACTGCTGGACCTCACCCTTCGACTGCTCCCCTCGCTGATCTTCCAGGCTCTGGCGGGCATCTCCCTCTACCGCCACACCTGCACCGCCAGCGTCTACGTCTTTTCCCGCATGCCCAACCGCCTGAAATGGTATGGGAAGGAGTGCGGCATCCTGGCCCTGCAAACCCTGCTCTACCAGGCTCTGGTGCTGGCCACAGCGGTGGGGCTGGCTGCGGTGCGCTGGACCATCACCGATGTCTCCCAGGGGCTTCCGGTCCTGCTCATCCACCTGACCCTCTGGAGTCTGTGGACCTTCACCTTCACCTTGGGCGTCAATCTGTTGGCCATCTATGTGGGCAGCTCTGCCGCCTTTGCCGCCCTGGCCGGGGTCCAGGTGGCGTGCATCGGTGCACTCATCGCCCTGGTCCCCCTCATCGAGCAGCCCGAACTGGCCCAGCAGTTCCTGCGCATCAATCCCGTCAGCTGCCTGGTCCTCAGCTGGCACAGAAGCATATTCCCCTCGTCCAGCTATACCCTGTCTGTGGGGGACTCCCTGACCTTTTTGCTCCTGGCCGCCGTGGTGGTGGCAGCGGTGGGCGGCTGGTTGATCCGCCGCCACGACTTACTCAAAACAGAAATGGATGGAGGGTAACGGATATGAAACTCACCGCAGAACATGTATATAAGACCATTCACGGGGCCCCCATCCTCCAGGATGTGGACCTCACCCTGGAGGGGGGCACCATCTACGGCTTTGTGGGCCGCAACGGCAGCGGCAAGACCATGCTGTTCCGGGCCCTGTCAGGGCTGATGAAGCTGACCCGGGGCACCGTCACCCTGGACGGTCAGGTGCTGGGCCAGGACTTCGCCGTTCTGCCCAGCCTGGGCATCGTGCTGGAGCATGTGGGGATGTACCCCAACCTCACCGGGGCGGAAAATCTGCGCTATCTGGCAGGCTTGACCCGCCGGGCGGGGGAGTCAGACATCCGAACCGCCATCGAACGGGTGGGCCTGGACCCTGACGACAAGCGCACCTACCGCAAGTACTCCCTGGGCATGAAGCAGCGGCTGGCCATCGCCCAGGCCATCATGGAAAAGCCGGATGTGCTCATGTTGGACGAGCCCACCAACGGCCTGGATGACGACGGCGTGCGAAAGATCCGGGACTTGATCCTGGTGGAAAAGGCCCGGGGGGCCATCGTCCTGCTGGCCAGCCACAACCAAGAGGATATCCGCATCCTGTCCGACCATCTGTTCCGCATGGAACAGGGAAGATTGGAGGAATTGTCATGAAACCACTGCGATGGATTCCCCCCATTCTCATTTGCCTGGTGGTGGTGGGCTTCGGCCTGTTCGGGGTCAAGTACCGCTCCACCTACACCGACCTCACCGCCCAGCCCAACTACACCCAGGACTTTATGGTGGCGGAACTCTCCGGAGAGATGTGTACAGATGCGTGCCAGTATGCAGCCCAGGAGCTGCCCAAATCCCCCATCATCGCCCGGGTCACGCCCACCGAGGAGCTGGAGCCTCTGTGTCGCGCCGCTCGGCAGAAGTTCCAGGTGCTCCAAGTATTCAAGGGGGAGGGCCTGACCCCGGGCGATACCATCTATATTGGGAAGGAACATGGCTGGAGCATCCTCCCCAACAGCAACCCCAGTTCCCTGGAGTACGGCTATACCAACGCCCCACAACCGGGGCGGGAGTACCTGGTCTTTCTCTCCGGTCAGGCAGAAATCGTAGACGGCTTCCCCACCATCCCCACCTATCTGATGCCGAATTTCGCCCGGGTCACCCCCACCCCCTTCTTCTGCTATGAGGATTTTGGCACCATGGAGGTGGTGCCCTGTGATGGCTTTGGCACCTATGTCCCCTATTCCCAGGTGTCCGGCAACGAATTTTTCTCCACGACCCAAGAGGGGCTGGAGAGGATGCTGGAGCTCAAGCACTCCCTTCTGGAGCAGTACCCCAGAGGTGCATAAGAGCCACAAAACACGGGTCATAACCCAAACTCAAACCACTTCTGTCCCCCCCCCGAAATAACAAAAGATTGGAGGAATCGTCATGAAAAAGAGGAAACAGAGTTTCTTACATCTGGTTACCCTGCTGGCCTTTCTGGCCCTGATAGGTGCGGGGGTATTCTGGGCCATCCACCAGCAATCCGCCCCCACCGCTGATGCCCAGGATGGGCCAACCGCTCTGGAACTGGAGGACTTGACCCCCTTGTCCGTCCCTCTCCTCCCGGATGAAGCCTGTTCCACCGCCGCCCAAGAGATGGTGGAGCAGTTGCCCGACTCCCCCATCATCGCCCGTGTGGAAGCCACCTCCTCTTCCATGTCCCATGACGGGGCCATGGTACAGCGCTTTTATGTGGTGGATGTGTATGCCGGGGAAGGACTACAGAATGGTGATCTCATTTGGCTCACCAGCTCCCAGTGGAAACTTCCTGAGTCCCCCACATCGGGCCATCTACAGACCGGCTATGTCAATCTGCCCCAAAATAACTGGGAATACTTGGTGTTTCTCCAGGGGCCAGCGGATGAGTTCCAGCCCATCTACGAACAGCCTGTCTACCAGCTCCGGGACGATCTCACCCTTACCCCCATTCTCTGCTGTACCGATTGGAACGCAGAGGTGGAGGAAGGCCAGGGGGACACGATGTTGTACAAGGAAGCACGCTGGCACGAATTTTGCACCCAGACCCAGCAGGGCACGGACACCCTCATGGAAGCCAAGCACCAGGTGATTGCTCAATTTTCTGTAAACGAGTGAGAAAAAGCCCCGAATGCAGTGGCATTCGAGGGCAACCAAACCAAAAAGCATAAAACAAAAATCCCGAATGCGCTTGCATTCGGGATTTTTTAAATATCACAACAATATAGATACCCTTATACCTGATTCTTTTTCGCTGTGTTGATGGAAGCAATGAGCAATCGCTTGACCTCGGTACATTGTTTCAAAATGGTAGGATCATCATAGTAGCCACTTTCAATGAGCAGCTCCAGCCAGTATTCGCTTTCCGAACGTTCTTTCAGTGCGATTTGCAATTTTGCAATAAAATCAGCCTTTCCATGGGCATACATGGCTTCCCGGATGTTGGCACCGATGCTGGTTCCCGAGCGAATGAGTTGATTGGTCAAGACGCTTTCCCGTTTGGAGTGTTTAATCTCATTGCACACTTTGATGATTTCCAACGCAAATGCCTTGGATTTATCTTGAAGGGGACTGGGCATAATCTTCTCCCCAAAAATAAAATCCGTGCCGCCTTGCGGCACACCTTACTTCTTCACTATTCACTATTACTTATTCACTTCCAAAAATCGACCCATCCAGTTTAGTGAAGAGTGAAAAGTGAATAGCGAATAAGTAAAAATCGACAAGCCCCTGACGGTGCTTGTCGATTTTTGGTGCCGGTGGCCGGACTCGAACCGGCACGGTGTCGCCACCGGTGGATTTTGAGTCCACTACGTCTACCAATTCCATCACACCGGCATGGTGCGAATGGTATTATACTATATTATTTCCCATTTCGCAAGAGAAAATTTTGTTATTTTCCCTCTTCCCTCTCCGCTGCCAGACTGGAATCTACGGTTTCAGGGATTGACGAAATGGTGCAAAACGTGTACTATATGTGTATCTATGGTCAACGGAGGTATGACACCATGGTTCGTAAAAAAGATTCCAACGTGGTGCACTGTGCATCCTGCGGCGAGGATTACAGTGCCACATATAAGTTCTGTCCCTTCTGCGGCGGCGCTCAAACCCCCACCAGCCAGCCCGCCATGGCCGACGAGAGCGGCTATGAATTTGACGGACAGGATGTGTTTGATCGCCCCGACGCCCAGCCCGCCGGAAAGGGCGGCAAGCGTCTGCCCGGAGCCGGCGGTCAGGCTCCCACTCCGCCCCCGCCCATCAACTGGCCCCGACTGATCACCTTCCTGTGCTCTCTGGTCATCATCGCCGCCGCTCTGGTGATGGTGTTCACCGTGGTCTACCCCCATCTGCGGGATGTGACCAACCCCGATGCCAACCCCTCCGCGTCGGTATCCGTGTCCCCCACCGCCACCCTGTCCCCTGAAGGCCTGGCTGGCATGACCCTGGACACCACCGACTTCACCCTCCAGCCCCAGCAGACCCACACCCTCACCGTCACCTTCGACCCCGCCGATTGGGAGGGCACCGTCTCCTGGTCCTCTTCCGATGAGACCTGCGCCACCGTAGACGAGGACGGCGTGGTCACCAACGTCAATGCTTCCGGTACCCAGCGCCGGGCCGTGATTACCGCCACCGCAGGCGGCCAGACCGTGACCTGCACCGTGTACTGCCAGTCCACGGCTCCCGTCACCCCCGCCCCCACGGCCGAGCCCACGCCCGAACCCACTCCTGAGTCCGGTGACATCCCCAACGGCTCCAAGGGCACCATCATGAACGCCGCCAACGGCCTGCGGGTGCGCTCCGGCCCCGGCACCAGCTATGACGTGCTGGCCAGCCTGAAAAACGGCGACTCCATCACCGTGGTCTCCTACGCCGGGGACAACTGGTATGAGATCCGCTATTCCAGCACCAAGATCGGCTACATCATGGGCGACTACATCAACGCCAACTAAATTCAGCTTTTTGTACATAACACCACTGCAAGGGAGCTTGCGGTGGTGTTATGTTTCCATCTTGCAATTCTTTTCCATCCGCTACCTCTTCTCCCACAAGCTCAAGGGCGCCACCCTGGCCTTCTTTGTCACCCTGGCCTGCACCGTGCTCTTTGACCTGTCCATTGCCATTGTGGCGGGTATGGCCCTGTGCTGCGTGATCTTCACCGTCAAGTGCGTGCAGCATGTGGAGGTGACCATCAGCGAGGTGGACCCCCAGCGGCTCCAGCGCATCAACCTGTCCTATCACCCCCGCCACTCCTCGGTGCGGGTGGTGTACATCTCCGGGGCCATCTTCTTCGGCTCTGCCGGGTATCTGGAGCGGTCCCTGGCCCAGCTGCCCGAGGACACCACCTCGGTGATTCTCTCGGTGCGAGGCGTGTCCACCGTGGACGCCACAGGCATCCAGACCTTCTCCCGGTTCATCCAAGCCCAGCAGGCCCACGGCACCCGGGTCTTCTTTACCGGAGCCAGCCCCGCCTTCCGCACCGCCATGGACCGGGGCGGCGTCACCCAGCTGGTGGGCGAGTCCGCCTTCTACTGGAGCGCCATGGACGCTCTGTCCGACATCGCCCAGGAATCCCAGACCGTCTAAGTTTCTTTTTCCCGCCCACCCTCCGGTGGGCGGGAATCTTTCTTGCAGTTTTGCCCCAGTTCTGGTATACTGGAGAAAATTCATACCTAACAGGAGGTATTTCTTTCATGCTTACCGTTGACCATATCAGTGTGATGAATCTGGAAAACGCCATGCGGGGCGCCCGCAATCCCCTGAACAGCTGGGCCCGCAGCGACAGCCACTACGACGAGCAGGGCAACTACATTCTGGGTGAAAACGACCTTGGCCTGGCCCAGCGCCTGTGCTCGGCCGGCACCGACCACCGGAAGTTCATCCGTCAGATTATGGTGTCCATGGACATCACCGCCCCCATGTACTGGTGGAAGGAGTTTGACACCTACAAGGTGGGCACCGTGGCCAACTCCACCTCTACCATGCACAAAATCCACGCCAAGGCCTTTGAGCGCAGCGACTTCAGCTGTGACCACATGACCCCTGAAACCCTGGCCCACTTCGACGGCACCATCGCCTACTTAGAGCAGGTGCGCAACCGCTATCTGGAGACCAAGGACAAGACCCACTGGTATGACCTCATCCAGCTGCTCCCCTCCAGCTACAACCAGATGCGCACCGTCACCCTCAACTATGAGGTGCTGGCCAACATCTATTATGCCCGGCGCAATCACAAGCTGGACGAGTGGCACACCCTATGTGACGTGATTCTCACCCTGCCTTACGCCAAGGAGCTCATTGGAGCCTGCGAGAAATGAGGCGATCACAGCCCCGGGACCGGGGGTTCCGGGGCTGCTGAAAAAAACTTTGATTTTTTTGAGAAAACATGTTGACAATAGGGGGGACCCCTGCTATAATAACCTTCGCTGCAAACGTGATGTGCCACACACGCTGGTGTAGCTCAGCTGGTAGAGCAGCTGATTTGTAATCAGCAGGTCGGGGGTTCGAATCCGTCCACCAGCTCCACGTTTCTACAATTTCATATGGAGGAGTACCCAAGTGGCCAAAGGGGGCAGACTGTAAATCTGTTGTCTTCGACTTCGATGGTTCGAATCCATCCTCCTCCACCAAAAAAGGCAACCTCAAATGAGGTTGCTTTTTTTCATCTGAGGGTGGGTTCGAAAGCCGGCTCTTAGCAGAGTGCCAGTGGCACTCTGCAACCGGCGTGGCTTTTCCGCAGAAAAGCGAATCCATCCTCCTCCACCAAAAATCGACAAGCACCGTTAGGGGCTTGTCGATTTTTACTTCTTCCCTCTTCCCTCTTCACTCTTCCCTAAAACCGATGGGTCGATTTTTGGAAGGTAAGAAGTAATAGTGAATAGGTAATAAGTATGGTGTGCCTCCGGCACGGATTTCAAACGAGGCGGAGACCTGAAGAATTCCCCAGCCCAACGCCTCCCTCAGGGAGGGAGCCTGTAGCAGGTACCCGAGGGCATTGGCACAATGGGCGGAACCGTGCAGGGTGGCCGTGAAGGCAGGTGGAGGTCTATGCTCTGGCAATTGCGTAACCTTTCCGCCCGCTTGCTCCCTCAGACTGCCCTTAGGGGCAGCCAGCTCCCTCCCGGAGGGAGCCATTTTTCCAGTTCGCTCGTCTGCACACTTGCCAGCCTTCCGGTGTTGCGCCTCGTAGGGGCGGATATCATCCGCCCGAACCCAGGGCAGCGCACCCACCCGGGCGGATGATCCGCCCCTACGTCCGGTTTCTGCCAGGGCCCCACTCTAACCAAAATCCGTGCCGCAGGCACATTCTTCATTTTTTCATTCTTCATTACAAGAATACCGCCTGTGGAACCTCCACAGGCGGCCTTTTTGTTATCCCAGCAGCAGCTTGTCGTCCGCCTCGTCGGACCCGGTGGCCTGGCCGAACTTGGCCAGCAGGTCCTCCACGGTGAGCTTTTTCTTCTCCTCCCCGGAGATATCCAGAGCCACCCGGCCCTCGTACATCATGATGAGTCGGTTGCCGTGGGCAATGGCGTCTCGCATGTTGTGGGTAATCATCAGGGTGGTGAGGTGGTCCCGCTGCACGATGGTCTCGGTGGCAGCGAGCACCTTGGCCGCCGTCTTGGGGTCCAGAGCTGCGGTGTGCTCGTCCAAGAGCAGCAGCTTGGGTTTCACCAGGCTGGCCATCAACAGGGTCAGGGCCTGGCGCTGGCCACCGGAGAGCAGCCCCACCTTGGAGGTCATGCGGTCCTCCAGTCCCAGGTCCAGCAGCTTGAGCATCTCCCGGTACTCCTCCCGCTCCGCCTTGGTGATACCGGCACCCAGAAAGCGGCGCTTGCCCCGGCGGGCGGCCAGAGCCAGATTTTCCTCAATCTGCATGGTGGCGGCGGTGCCCATCATGGGGTCCTGGAACACCCGGCCAATGTAGCGGGCCCGCTTGTGCTCGGGCAGACGGGTCACGTCCACCCCGCTGATGGTGATGGTGCCCTCGTCCACCGGCCACACCCCGGCCACGGCGTTGAGGAGGGTGGATTTGCCAGCCCCGTTGCCGCCGATGACGGTGACAAAGTCCCCTTCCTTCAAGTGGAGGGACACGCCGTTGAGGGCGGTCTTCTCGTTCACCGTCCCGGCGTTGAAGGTCTTGTAGATATTCTCAATCTTAAGCACGGTTCACACCTCCCCGCTTCACAGGCTTGGCAAAGTACTTGCCCTTCCAATAGGGCACCGACAGGAACACGGCCACCACCACCGCAGACAGCAGCTTGAGGTAGTTGGAGTCCATGAGGTTCAGAGACAGCACCAGCTGGATGACCATGTAGTAGATGATGGCGCCGATGGACACCGCCAGCAGCTTCAACCCGAAGTTGCGGAAGAGCTTGGAGAAGATCACCTCGCCGATGATGACGGCGGCCAGGCCGATGACGATGGCGCCCCGGCCCATGTTGGCGTCGGCAAAGCCCTGGTACTGGCTCAGCAGGGCCCCGGACAGAGCCACCAGGCCGTTGGAGATCATCAGGCCCAGCACCTGGTTGCGCCGGGTGTTGATGCCCTGGGCCCGGGCCATGGCCTGGTTGGCGCCGGTGGCACGGATGGAGCAGCCCAGCTCGGTGCCGAAGAACCAGTACAAAATCGCGATGATGACCAGAGTGACCACGCCCACCACAAAGATGGGGTGCTGGTAGAAGGGGCGGGTGCCCTTCCCCACGTCCTGAACAAAGCGCAGGGACACCAGCAGCTTGTTGAGCACGTCGGGGTTGATGATGTTCAAGGCCACATTGGCCTTCATGGACATGATGGCCAGGTTCACCGACCACAGACCCAGCTGGGTCAGAATGCCGGCCAGAATGGCGGGGATGCCGCACACGGTGTGGAGCAGTCCGGTGACCAGCCCCGCGGCCATGCCCGACACCGTGGCCGCCAGCAGCGCCACCCACAGGTTGATTCCCTGGGAGAAGAGCACCACGAACACCGCACCTCCGGTGCAGAAGGAGCCGTCCACGGTCAAGTCGGCGATGTCCAGAATCTTATAGGTGAGGTAGACGCCAATGGCCATAATGCCCCAGATCAGGCCCTGGGAGATGGCCCCAGGCAGGGCGTTTAAAAAATCCAGCATGGTTGTTCCTCCTTGCAATCAAGACACAAGAGAGCGAGGGGTTCCCCCGCTCTCTTGCTGATGTGTTCCCTTATTCTGCGTCCAGGGCGGTGTAGCCCTCCGGGGGTGTCAGGCCCAGGTCGTCGCAGATGGCCTGGTTGTACATCTTGGTGAACTGGGGGGCGTACTCAATGGGCATCTGGGAGATGTCCGCCTCCCCACGGAGCACCTTCACCGCCATCTCGCCGGTGGTGACGCCCAGGTCATAGTAGCTGATGGACAGAGTGGCCACGCCGCAGCCCTTGCAAATGCCCTGCTCTCCGGTGAACACGGGAATCTTGGCGGGGCGGCAGATGTTATCCACGATGGAGGCGTTGGAAGCCACGGTGTTGTCGGTGGGCACGTAGATGACGTCGCTGTTGTCCGCCGCCGTCTGAGTCACCGCCGCCATGTCGTTGGAGTCGGAGAAGGCGTACTGGGTGCAGGTGTAGCCCAGCTCCTCCAGATGCTCCTGGACGGTGTCCACCTGGTACTGGCTGTTGGGCTCACCGGAGCAATAGAGCAGACCCACGGTCTTGGCCTCGGGACACCACTCCTGAATCATGGCCGCCTGCTGGTCCAGGGGGGCCAGGTCGGAGGTACCGGAGACGTTGGTGCCCACGGTGCCGGAGAAGTCGTCAATTTTCAACGCCACGCCGTACTCGGTCACTGAGGTGCCCAGCACCGGGATATCCCCGGTGGCAGAGGCCGCCGCCTGCAAGGCAGAGGAGGCGTTGGCCATGATGAGGTCCACCCCGCTGGAGACAAAGGTGTTGGCGATGGTGGCACAGGTGGCGGGGTCGTTGGCGGCGTACTCCAGATCAAAGGTCACCTTATCCCCAAACGCCTCCTTTAACGCGTCCTGGAACCCCTGGGTGGCCTGGTCCAGCGCCTCGTGGGGGGTCAGCTGCACAATACCGATGGTATAGCTGTCCTTGTCCCCGCCGGACTGGGTATTCTGGGAAGTCTGGCCGCCGCAGCCTGCCAGTCCCGCTGCCATAGTCAGCGCCAACAGCGCTGCGCCTGCTCTCCAACTGTGTTTCATGTTCCTTCCTCCTATCCAAATGGGCACTTCAACGCTTTTAGCCATCAAAGTGTCTGAGTCTGAACAAAGAGCCTCCCGGCTCGTTGCAAACAGTATAATGCTTTAATGCATTGATGTCAAGGGGGATTTACACATTTGTGAACGAAAGGGAAACAACTTGGCCGGGCATGGACTTTCCCCTGGGAGTATGGTATACTGTTCAATGGTAGATTGCCAAAAAACTTCATGGTAAAGAACCCCCATCATCTCGCATCATCCAGCAGCCCTCGGCAGAGTTTTCCCATCCGCAGATGGGAAAATGAATTGAAATCTCGTATTTTCCCAGGACATGCGCATGGGAAAATACACATCTGGAGCCCGCCAGTGTGGAATTGGGTCGCCCTTTGACCCAATTGTGCATGCAGCGGGCTGCATCCCCCTCGAGAACATGCTGGCATGTTCGAGATATAAATAGGTATGCCCAAGGAGGTCAGCCCCATGGCTGGAAAACTGATCGTGTTTGAGGGAACGGACGGCTCGGGAAAGTCCACCCAATTTCAACTGTGCTGTCAGGCACTGAATGAGGCGGGGCGGGAATTCCGTACCACCGTCTATCCCCGCTACCGGGAGGAATCCTCGGCCCTGGTGCGGATGTATCTGGGGGGCGCCTTCGGCTCCCACCCCGACGATGTCAACGCCTATGCCGCCTCCACCTTCTTTGCTGTGGACCGGTACGCCGGGTACAAGCAGGAGTGGGGGGCCTATTACGAGGCCGGAGGATTGATGGTGATGGACCGTTACACCACCTCCAACGCCGTGCATCAGGCCTCCAAACTGCCGGAGGACCAGCGGGAGGCGTTTTTCCACTGGCTCTTTGATTTGGAGTACCAGCGCATGGGACTGCCCAGCCCCGACCAGGTGATCTGGCTGGATATGCCCACCCATCTGGCGGTGGCCAACCTCCGCCGCCGGGAGGCGGTGACCCACACCCAGGCGGACATCCACGAGGAGGACAACAACTACCTCACCGCCTGCGCCCAGGCCGCCGCCCAGGCCGCCCAGCTCTACGGCTGGAGGCGCATCCCCTGTGTCAACGACCAGGGCCAGCTGCGCGGCGTAGAGGACATTCATGAGGAAATTATGCAACTGATTTTGGAATAAGGAGGACGATATCATGGTTTACATTCTGTTAGCCACTGGTTTTGAAACCGCCGAGGCCTTGGCCCCCGCCGACGTGCTGCGCCGGGGCAATGTGCCCGTGTCCCTGGTGGGTGTCACTGGCCCCACCGTCCAAAGCGCCCAGGGTGTCACCGTCACCACCGACGTGGCCCTGGCCGAGGTGACCCTGGCTCCCGGCGACATGGTGATGCTCCCCGGCGGTCTGGGTGGTGTGGACGCCCTGGAGCACAGCGAGGCCGCCATGGCCCTCATCCGCCAGGCCGCCGCCGACTCCCAGGTGTGGCTCACCGCCATCTGCGCCGCCCCCACCCTGCTGGCTCGGGCCGGGCTCATCCCCGCCGGAGCCCGCGCCGTGTGCTACCCCGGCATGGAGGGGGACCTGGTGAAGGCGGGCGTGGAGCCCTGCATGGACCAGCCTTTCGTGGTGGAGGGACACCTCATCACCGGACGGGCCGCCGGGTCCAGCTTCGACTTCGGTCTGGCGCTACTCACCGCTCTTTCTGGGGCTGACGTGGCCCGCCAGGTCCAGAACGCCATTCACTACATGGCATGACCCCCCAGGAGCTCAAGGAGCGGCTGCGCCGGCAGGCCGCAGCCCTTCCCCGTGCCAATGTCCCCCACCTGTTGGAGCAGTTTCTGGCTCTGCCCCAGGTGGAAGCGGCCCACACCGTGATGGTCTTCTACGGCGTGGGTCGGGAGCCGGACACCACCGCCCTCATTGACCAGCTTCTGGCCATGGGCAAGCGGGTGGCCCTTCCGGTGTGTCTGCCCCAGCGGAAAATGGAGGCCCGTATCATCACCAGCCAGGACCAGCTCATCCCCAACCACTACGGCATTCCGGAGCCGGACGGGGTGTGCCCCATCGTCCCCCAGAAGGACGTGGACGTGGTGCTGGTGCCCAACATGATGTGTGACCGGGCGGGATACCGCCTGGGCCAGGGCGGCGGCTACTACGACCGGTGGCTGAAGGGCTATACCGGGTTCACCGTGTCCGTGTGTCCCGCCGACCGATTCCAGGAGCAGCTGCCCCACGCCGAGTACGACGTGCCGGTGCAGCTGGTACTCACCGATGCCTGACAAACGCCAAGGGCGGAGAGGGGTCCCCTCTCCGCCCAACGGATACGTGCGCTTTTTAGCAGCAGCCGTCGTTGCAGCCGCAGCCGCAGTTGTTGCCACAGCCATTGCCGCAGCCACAGCCGTTGCCGCCCATGTTACCGCCACCGCAGCAGCAGCAGAGAATGAGTACCAGGATGATGATCCACCAGCAGCCGCCACCGAAACCATTGTTACCACAACACATAACAAGTCACCTCACATCAAATTTCCGGTACAGGTACCGGCTCGGACGCCGCACACCACATGGCCTGCGGCGCCGGAGTCGGCGCCCGTCCCCGTTTCTGCGTTATACTATGTGGTCACGGCGAGATTGGTTCCCCGACCTTAGAAGAAATTTTTCAGACAACCTATCCTGATGAGGAGTGAAACAAGACATGTCAGAACAACGTTCCCACGCCCCCCAGGAGCCCCAGCGACGGCCACGGGTCTCCCGCAACCGGAAGAAACCCCACCGCACCAAGGCGGCCAGCGCCCTGCTGTATGTGCTGTTCGTGGTGGGTCTGTCCGCCGTGCTGGCCACCGTGGGCTGGATCTGGGCCAACGACCTGCTGGCCCTGAACAAGGAGTACACCTCCGCCATCGTCAAGGTGGAAAACGACGAGAAGTTCAGCGATGTGGTGGATTCCCTCAAGGACAACGGCCTCATTGAGTACAAGTTCCTCTTCCACCTCTATGGCCTGTTCTCCAACGCCAGCGACAAGATCACCCCGGGCACCTATGAACTGAACACCGATATGGACTACCGGGCCCTGGTGACCAACATGAGCTCGTCCTCTTCCACCCGTCAGACCATTGACATCACCATCCAGGAGGGCTATACCATCGACCAGATCTTCCAGCTGCTGGAGGAGAAGGGGGTCACCACGGTGGAGCAGCTCCAGGATATGTCCGCCAACTGGGACTACAACTTCAGCTGGCTCAAGGACCTGCCCCTGGGCGACTACCACCGTCTGGAGGGCTACCTCTTCCCCGACACCTACACCTTCTATCTGGGTGAGGACCCCAAGTACGTCATCAACAAGATGCTGGTGAACTTCGAGTCCAAGATGGAGGACTATATGGACCAGTTCAACGAGGAGAGCAAGTACTCCCTCCACGACATTGTCACCATCGCCTCCATGATTGAAAAGGAGACCGACGGCGAGGACTACGCCAAGATCTCCTCGGTCATCTACAACCGTCTGGAGAACACCAATGCCGAGACCCAGGGCTACCTGCAAATCGACGCCACCCTGGTGTATCTCAACGGCGGCAAGGTGCCCACTGAGGCAGACAAGGCCATTGACTCCCCCTACAACACCTACCTGTACCAGGGCCTGCCCGCCGGACCCATCTCCAACCCCGGTATGACCGCCCTGTATGCGGCTCTCAACCCGGAGAACACCAGCTACTACTACTATGTGCTCAACCCCGAGACCAAGAAGCACGAGTTCACCAAGACCTACGCCCAGCACCAGGCCCTGGTGGAGAAGTACGGAGTGGAAGAATGAAGAACATAGAGTTATTATCCCCCGCCGGGGACATGGAACGTCTGACCATGTCCCTGGCCTACGGGGCTGACGCCGTGTATCTGGCGGGCAACGCCTTCGGTATGCGGGCCTTTGCCGGCAACTTCGACCGGGACGAGATGACCCAGGCCGTGCAGCTGGCCCACGACAAGGGGGTGCGGGTCCACGTGACCTGCAACACCCTGGCCCGCAACGATGAGATCGCCTGTCTGCCCGAGTACCTGGAATTTCTGGAGTCCATCGGTGTGGACGCCGTCATCAGTGCAGGCGTGGACGTGCTGAGCCTGGCCCACCGCTACGCCCCCCATGTGGAGGTGCACATGTCCACCCAGACGGGCATCACCAACTATGAGATGGCCCGGGTGTGGCACGACCTGGGCGCCAAGCGGGTCATCCTGGCCCGGGAGCTGTCCCTGGACGAGGCGGCGGAGATCTGCGCCAAGGCCCCCCGTGATTTGGAAGTGGAAGCCTTTGTCCACGGCGCCATGTGCGTCAGCTACTCCGGCCGCTGCCTGCTGTCCAACTATATGACCGGGCGGGATGCCGCCCGGGGCGCCTGCGCCCAGCCCTGCCGCTACCAGTACGCCCTCATGGAGGAGAAGCGGCCCGGGGAGTACTTCCCCGTGTTCGAGGAAAACGGCGAGACCTTCATCATGAACAGCCGGGACATGTGCATGATCGACCACGTGCCCGAGCTGCTTCAGGCGGGTCTGGACTCTCTGAAAATCGAGGGCCGGGCCAAGAGCGCCTACTATGCCGCCATGACCACCGCCGCCTACCGCCACGCCATTGACGCCGCGGTGGAGGGCAAGCCCCTGGAGCCCATCTGGCGGGCGGAGGTGGACAAGGTCAGCCACCGCCACTACTCCACCGGCTTCTACTACGGCCAGCCGGGGCAGTACACCGACTCCGCCCGGTACATCCGGGACTGGCAGGTGCTGGCCATCGTCACCGACTGCGACGAGGACGGCAACGCCACCCTCTCCCTGCGCAACAAGTTCACCGCCGGGGACCAGATTGAGGTGGTGGGCCCCGATGTGCCCGCCTTCCCCCTCACCGCCCCCCTCATGACCGACGGGGAGGGCTTCACCCTGGCCCAGCCCCGGCACCCGCAGATGGTGTTTCACATGAAGCTCCCTCGCCCGGTGCCGCCTCTGTCGGTGGTGCGGGCCTGCCGCCCCAACTCCTAAAAGTAATCAAAAAAATGCAAGCATTTTTTTGAGGGGATGCAGCCCGCTGCATGCATAATTGGGTCAAAGGGCGACCCAATTCCACACTGGCGGGCTGAGATGTGTTTTTCCCGATGCGCATGTCCCCGGGAAAAACGGATTTCAATTTATTTTCCCATCTGCGGATGGGAAAACTCTGCCGAGGGCCTATTTACCCTAAGCCCCCCACGAACTTTTGCCTTTTGGATAATCTAAAATCCCCGGTTGGATGCTCATGCATCCCACCGGGGATTTTCTGTTAGGTCAGGTCCTGGCCGTTGGTGGCAATCACCTTCTGATACCAGTAGAACGAGTCCTTGCGGTGGCGGGACAGGTCGCCGCTGCCGTCGTCGTGCTTGTCCACGTAAATCATGCCGTAGCGCTTGCGCATCTCTCCGGTACTGGCAGACACCAGGTCGATACAGCCCCAGGGGGTGTAACCCTGGAGGTCTACCCCGTCGGCCACCGCCTCGGCCATGGCCTGGATGTGGGCCCGCAGGTAGTCGATGCGGTAGGGGTCGTGGATGGTGCCATCCGCCCCCATGGTGTCCATGGCCCCCAGGCCATTCTCCACCACCATCAGGGGAATCTGATAGCGGTCATACAGGTGGTTGAGCACCCAGCGCAGACCCTGGGGATCGATCTGCCAGCCCCACTCGGTGACCGGCAAATAGGGGTTTCGAATGCCGCCCAGAGCGCCGTTGCCCGTGGAGGGGTCTCCCTCCTGCTTGGTGCCCACACACCGGGAGTCGTAGTAGCTGAAGGTGTAGAAGTCCACGGTGCCCTCCCGCAGGTCCACCTCGTCCTGGGGGGTGATGTCCAAAGTGACCCCCTTCTCCGCCAGCAGGCGGCGGGCATAGCTGGGATAGGCTCCCCGCACGTGCACATCTCCCGCCAACAGGTTGTGCAGGCGGTCCATGGACAGCTGGGTGAGCTGATCCTCCGGGGCGCAGGTACGGGGGTAGACGCACATGTAGGCGATCATACAGCCCAGCCGGTTGTCCGGGTCGATCTGGTGGCCCAGGCGCACCGCCTGAGCGGAGGCCACCAGCTGGTGGTGCATGGCCTGCCAGCGGTCTTGCTCGGTGGTGGTCTCCGGGAGCATACCTCCGGCGATGAAGGTGCCAAAGGGCACAGACAGCATGTTGATCTCGTTGAAGGTCAGCCAGCGGCGCACCTTGCCCTTGTACCGCTCCATCACCGTCTTGGCGTAGTGAACAAAGAAGTCCACCAGCTTGCGGTTCTTCCACCCCCCATATTGAGTGGTCAGGTACAGGGGATTTTCATAGTGGGACAGGGTGACCAGAGGCTCAATGCCGTACTTGGCCAGCTCGTCAAACACCTGGTCGTAAAAGGCCAGCCCCTCCTCGTTGGGCTGCTCCTCATCCCCCCGGGGGAAGATGCGGGACCAGGAGATGGACATGCGGTAGACCTTGAAGCCCATCTCAGCAAACAGGGCGATGTCCTCTTTCCAGTGGTGGTAGAAGTCGGTGGCCTCGTGATTGGGATAGAAGGCGTCAGGCTGGGCGGGAATGGTGATGCGGCGGGGGGTGTTCACCGAGCCCCCGGTGAACACGTCGTCAATGGAGGGGCCGCGGCCCCCTTCGTTCCATCCACCTTCATACTGGTTGGCGGCGGTGGCGCCGCCCCACAAAAAGCCATCCGGGAAGCTCCGGTTCATGGTGGTTCCTCCTTTTACAGTACGGTGAGCAGGCGTGCGCCGTGCTCAATGTTGATCTCCTTGGTGGGCACCACTTCCAGGTATTCCTCGGAGTTGGTGACGATGACCGGGGTGGTCACATCATAGCCCTCTGCCCGAAGCCCGTTCAAATCACAGGTGAGGAGCAGCTGGCCCTTTCGCACCACGTCTCCCACCTTCACATGGGGAGTAAAATACTTGCCGTTCAGGGCCACCGTGTCCCGGCCCACATGGACCAGCACCTCCAGGCCGTCGTCGCTGCGCAGGCCCACCGCATGGCTGGAATCCATCAGGGTCTCCACCACCCCGTCAAAGGGGGCGTACACTCGGCCATCGGTGGGAATGATAGCCGCACCGGTGCCCAGCACGCCGGAGGCAAAGGTCTCATCGGACACCTGGCTGAGAGGCATCAGCTTGCCGGTCATGGGGCTGTTCACCACCAGGCGCTGAGGGGCCTGCACCTGGGTGCCCTTGGGGGCGGTATTCTTGGTGGTGGTAGCCGCCTCTCCGCTGCCCTGGGGGTCACGGAAGCCCAGGATAAAGGTGAGGACAAAGGACACCACCACGGCGATCAGGCAGGTCAGGCCGATGTATAGGATGGAGCTGGGCCGTCCCGCCTCCAGGTACTGAATGGTGGTCACCAGACCGGGGCAGGCGGTGGAAAAGCTCTTGAGCTGCATCAGACCGGCAAAGCAGCCGGAGGCGAAGGAGGCGATGAGCACGGCGATGAAGGGGCGCTTGAGGCGCAGGGTGACGCCGTACATGGCGGGCTCGGTGATACCAGCCACCAAAGCGGAGAAGCCAGCGGCGGCGGCGGTCTGGCGCATGTTCTTGTTCTTGGAGCGCAGGGCCACAGCCATGGAGGCGCCGCCCTGGGCCAGGTTGGCGCCCAGCTGGGCCACCATCACCAGGCTGTCAAAGCCCAGAGAGCTGATGGAGGCGATGGCGATGGGGGTGAGCACGTGGTGCATGCCAAAGAGCACCAGCACGGGGTAAATACCGCCGATGATGCCCACGGCCAGCCAGCCCAGATTGGTCTGAATCCACTCCAGACCGCCGGAAATGGCCTCACCGGCAATGGCTCCGGCAGGGCCCACCGCCCACAGGGCAATGGGGGCGCAGATGAGCACGATGAGCATGGGGTTGAGGAAGGTCTTGGTGATGGCGGGGGTGATGCGGTCCACCAGCTTCTCCACCTTGGACAGCACCCAGGCCATGATGATGGCGGGCAAAATGGAGTAGGGGTAGTTGGCCGCAGTCACAGGCACCCCGAACAGGGAGATGGGGTCTCCGGCAGTAAACATGGCCTGGAGGGTGGGGTGCACCAAAATACCCGCAATGGTGATGCTCAGATAGATGTTGGTGTTGAAGTACCGGGCGGCGGAAGCGGCCACCAGGATGGGCAGGAAGTAGAAGGAGCCGTCGCCGATGACGTTGAGCACCTGATAGGTGGAGCTCTCCTCAGCCAGAATCCCCAGCATGGGCAGCAGCACCAGCAGCACCTTCATCATGGCGCAGCCGATGATGGCGGGAATGACGGGGGTCATGGAGCCCAGCAGGGCGTCCATCATCCGGGCGGGGATGGGCTTTTTCTTTTTCTCCTCTTCCTCCTGGACGGGCTGGCCCTTGTTCTCCAGCACCCCCATCTCCTGCAAGGCCTCGTAAACCTTGGGCACCCGGTTGCCGATGATGATCTGATACTGGCCGCTGGCGTGGACCACGCTGATGACGCCGGGGACCTCAGATACCGCCGCATCGTTGGCCAGGGACTCGTCGGCCAGGGCCAGACGCAGCCGGGTGGTGCAGTAGGTCGCCCCTAAAATATTCTCTTTGCCGCCCACATGGGCCACAATTTGTTCCGCAGTCTTCTTCCAATCCATGGTTTAATCCCTCTTTTCAACTGAATCTTCTAATCTTAATTCTCGTCCTTCAAAAGACCGTGCTTTGCCACTCTGGCAATGTGCACCGTGAGGTACAGCTCCTCCTCCCGGCCCAGATTCTGCCCCCGCAGCTGCAAAATGTAGGCTGCAATCTTTTGGGTACAGGCATAGGCCTGGGGGTACTTGACGCAGATCATATCCAACAGATCTCCGTCATCCTCCTGGTAATAGGTGCCCAGCAGCAGACGCTGGGCAAAGAACCTGACATGGGTGATAAAGCGATGGTAGGCCAGGGCCTGGGTGTCAAACTCCATCCCAAACTCCTGGTGTACGATGGTGCACACGCCGGAAATCAGCTCTGTCACCTCATACATCTGCCCAATTTCCATGCCCGTACCTGCGTTGACAAAGTGCAGCGCCATAAAGGCCGCCTCATCCTCGGCAAAGGGCACTTCCAGGGCCTGGCGCACCATCCGGGCCGCCTCCAGCCCCACAGCGTACTCTTGGGGATAGTAGCGCTGGATCTCCCAGCGCATGGAGTTGCGCAGCACCAGCCCCCGCTGGTAGCGCTGTACGGCAGAGTAGATATGGTCGGTAATGGTGATGTGAATGCTCTCATCCAATGTCTTGTTCATGTTTTTCTCAGCCATAGAGATGATTTTCTCGCTGAGGACCATGTAGTTCATGGGGATACGGGCAATCAGCTCCTGAAAGCGGCTGGTGTTTTCCTGAGACAGCTGGAACACCTGCTCCGCTCTGCTGCAAGGAATCCGATCTCCTCCGCTCTTTTGAAATACAATTCCCTTTCCCATGACCACAATTTCCTGGCCATTGGCATCCACCGACACAAAGGCGTTGTTGTTGAGTATGCGACGTACCACATAGGTTCCCACGGTTCATCCCCCCTTTCAGGCAAAGAAAAAAACAGGCACCACAAATAAAACCCGTTGCAATCGAGTTCTACGTGGTCTTGCCTGCCTTACCAGTTACAATCCGAATATTCAGTTGCTGGAGACAGTATAGCCCTTTTCCTCCCCCTTGTCCATTCCAATTCCATACAAAAGTACATGCGATTTTTTGGTAATTTAGTCGAATTCGGGGGCTCCTCCCGAAAAACGCCCCACGGCGGGCCGTGGGGCGTTGCAGGGCTGGATTTAGTTGTAGTGGTTCCGGTCCTCCTGGGACGGCTCCGCCTCCTGCCAGGACACCTCGATGGTCTCCGGGGTGGGCTGCTGGGTCTGGGAGGGCAAGGTCCGGCTGTCCCGGTCCTCCAGCATGGGTGCATTTCGGCTGGTGTGTTCGGCCAGAATCTCATCCACGCTCAGGCAAGTGCCCTGGATGATGCGGCGCTGCCGCTCCTCCTCCTGGCGCATCCAGGCCAGATGCAGGGCCTTGCGTGCCTTCACCAGGCACACCACCAGCACGATCACCGCCACCAACAGCACCACCGCCAGGGCAGCCAGGCCCACCATCAGGTAGGACACGGCGCGGTTGCTCCAGCCTGTGCGGATCTCCCGGCCAAAGAGGGTGAACACAAAGCCCTCGCTCTGGGGCTCCTCTGCCACCTCAGCCAGCACCAGGGGGGCGTCCCCCAGCTGGGTGAACTGGTAGCGCTGGAAGGTCTCCTGCTCCACGTCGTACAGGTACAGCCCCAGCTTGCCCTCCTCGTCCATGGCATAGACAATGTAGTGGTTGGGCTCCTCGGTGTCGTCGGGCACCAGCAGGGTGTGCTGCTGGCCCCCCAGCTCCATCAGGGTGGAGGTATAGCCTTCGGGAACCACCAGCTCCTGGGGCAGGTCCACCAGGGTCAGCTTGCCCGTGGACATGGCCACCGGGGTCATGGCCTGGACCTCCCGGGTCTTCTCGTTGTAGAAGTAGAAGCCTGCGGGATGGCCCTCGTCGCCAGCCAGATACACAGCCACCAGTCCGCCGTCCTGGTGCACGGCGGTGGGAAGGGTCTGGCCGTCCACCTCCAGCTGGGACTGCTCAAATCCCGCCGGGACGCTGACGCCCTCGGGCAGCTGGTTGGAGACGGGCAGCTGGGTGTCGTCGGGCAGGGTGACCGTCACCTGAGGCTCCGGGGTGGCGGTGGGGGAG
>NZ_NFKG01000019.1:0-47245 GCF_002160275.1 Pseudoflavonifractor sp. An187
CCAGCGGGGAGCGTCCCCACCAGGCTGGCAAGCCTGAGCCTTGGGCGGTTAGACGGACAACCCCTTACACAGGGGAGCCTTTAGGAGGTCTTCCAGCGGAGCGTCCCTGCCAGGGACGCAGGTTTGCGCCTGAGCAGCAGAAGAAGGCCAAGCCTTCTTCCTCAAATTTTTACCTGAATTTCTCCAAAAAATATTGACACCACCCCCACCCCATGCTATACTCAGCTAGAATTTGACTGGAGTTTATCTGGCCAAGCATACTAGGACCACTCCTCCGGGAGTTAAGGCCATACGGACAGCCGGGTCCACTGCCGATTGGCGGTTTTACCGCCTTATTGATTGAGTTAAAAGCTCAAATTTTATAAGTTGGTTACTTTATAACCGAAATGCGCATTTGCGCAGACTTGTGAAACGGTCAATAACAGAGTAGTAAAAGTATCTTGTTGCTATATAGACTCTATGTACCAAGCCCCCTCCACCCCCCTTTTTTGTCGTCCCGATTTGCGGGGCGGCGCACCCGCTCCCCTGCCCACTCCGGGGATGGGTCTGTCGGAACACGGGCTTTCCCATATTGACCTTGTTTGACACAAGCTGTACAGATGCAGCTTGTGTCTTTTTTTGTATCGAGGTGTGGCATATGAAGAGAAAACACGTCCTTGACCAGAGTCAAGCCCCCATTTACCAAGCCCTCCAGACCTTCCGCCAGATGCGGGTGGTGCCCTTTGACGTGCCCGGCCACAAGCGGGGCCGGGGCAACCCGGAGCTCACCGAGTTTCTGGGCCAGCAGTGCGTGAGCATCGACGTCAACAGCATGAAGCCCCTGGACAACCTGTGCCATCCCATCTCGGTGATTCGCCAGGCCGAGGAGCTGGCCGCCGATGCCTTTGGCGCCGCCCACGCCTTTTTGATGGTGGGCGGCACCACCAGTTCCGTGCAGTCCATGGTGCTGTCCACCTGCAAGCGGGGGGACAAGATCATCATGCCCCGCAACGTCCACCGCAGCGTCATCAACGCCCTGGTGCTGTGCGGCGCCATCCCCGTCTACGTCAACCCCGAGGTGGACCACCAGCTGGGCATCTCCCTGGGCATGAAGCGGGAGCAGGTGGCCAAGGCCATCCGGGAGAACCCGGACGCCGTGGCGGTGCTGGTGAACAACCCCACCTACTACGGCATTTGCAGCGACCTGAAGGCCATTGTGAAGATGGCCCACGAGGCGGGCATGTACTGCCTGGCCGACGAGGCCCACGGCACCCACTTCTACTTCGGGGAAAACATGCCCATCTCCGCCATGGAGGCGGGGGCGGACATGGCCGCCGTGTCCATGCACAAAAGCGGCGGCAGCCTCACCCAG
The DNA here is from genome assembly GCF_002160275.1 of Pseudoflavonifractor sp. An187. Taxonomy (NCBI): domain Bacteria; kingdom Bacillati; phylum Bacillota; class Clostridia; order Eubacteriales; family Oscillospiraceae; genus Pseudoflavonifractor; species Pseudoflavonifractor sp. An187. Next base: position 1,352 of record NZ_NFKG01000019.1, read on the forward strand.
TCCTCCCTGCTGCTCATCGGCCCCAACATCCACGAGGGCCACGTGCGCAAGATCATCAACCTCACCCAGACCACCTCGGGCAGCTATCTGTTGATGTCCAGCCTGGACATCAGCCGCCGCAACCTGGCCTTGCGTGGCCCTGAGGTGTTCCGCCAGGTCACCGCCATGGCGGAGTACGCCCGGGAGGAGATCAACGCCGTGGGCGGCTACTACGCCTTCGGCGGCGAGCTGGTGAATGGAGACTCCATCTTCGCCTTTGACCCCACCAAGCTCAGCGTCCACACCCGGGACATCGGCCTGGCGGGCATTGAGGTGTACGACCTGCTCCGGGATGAGTACGACATTCAGATTGAGTTCGGCGACATCGGCAACATTCTGGCCTATCTCTCCATCGGCGATCGGCCCCAGGAGCTGGAGCGGCTGGTCAGCGCCCTGGCGGAAATCCGGCGGCGGTACCAGACCGACGCCAGCGGGCTGATGAACCAGGAGTACATTGACCCCGAGGTGGTCACCAGCCCCCAAGAGGCCTTTTACGCCGACAAAAAGAGCGTGCGGCTGGAGGACAGCGCCGGGGAAGTGTGCAGCGAGTTCGTCATGTGCTATCCCCCCGGAATCCCCATCCTGGCCCCCGGCGAGCGGATTACCCCCGAGATTTTGGACTACATCCGCTACGCCAAGGCCAAGGGCTGCTCCATGACCGGACCCGAGGACCCGGACATTGAGCACATCAACATTCTCACCCAGGAGGCGCTGTGATGGAACTGTGGTTTAGCGAATTTCATACCCCGGACGTGAAGCACAGCATCCGGGTCCAGCGGCATCTGTACTCCCACAAGAGCGAGTTTCAGCAGATTGACATCTACGACACCCCCGAGTTCGGCAAGGTGCTCACCCTGGACGGCAACGTCATGCTCACCGAGCGGGACGAGTTCATCTACGACGAGATGATCACCCACGTGCCCATGGCGGTACACCCCAACGTCCAGGACGTGCTGGTCATCGGCGCGGGCGACGGCGGCGTGGTGCGGGAGCTGGCCCGGTACGAGTCCATCCGCCGCATCGACCTGGTGGAGATGGACGAGCAGGTGCTGGACGCCTGCCGCCGCTACCTGCCCGGCAACGCCTGCCGTCTGGACGATGACCGGGTGCACATCTACTTCGACAACGCCCTGCGGTTCATCCGCCGCAAGCATGCCCAGTATGATTTGATTATCGTGGACTCCACCGACCCCTTCGGCCCCTCCGAGGGCTACTTCACCCGGGAGTTCTACGGCATCTGCTACAACGCCCTCCGGGAGGACGGCATCATGGTCAACCAGCAGGGCAGCCCCTTCTACCACCAGGACGCCGAGGCCATGCAGCGCAGCCACAAGCGCATCGTCAGCACCTTCCCCATCAGCCGGGTGTACCAGGCCCACATCCCCACCTACGCCGCCGGGTACTGGCTGTTTGGCTTTGCCAGCAAGAAATATCACCCCATCGACGACTTCGACCGGGACAAATGGCTGGCCCTGCACCTGAAAACCAACTATTACACCGTCCGGCTCCACACCGGCGCATTCTGCCTCCCGGCCTTCCTGGAGAGAATGCTGGAGGAGGTAGAATGATATGAAACCCAATATTGAGACCTTTATCGCCTGCGATGCCCCCTTTGAAGAGGCCAAAATCGTCCTCTTTGGGGCCCCCTTTGACTCCACCACCAGCTTCCGCCCTGGAGCCCGGTTCGGCTCCGCGGCCATGCGCCACGAGAGCTTCGGGCTGGAGACCTACAGCCCCTACCAGGACCGGGACCTCACCGACTGCAAGATTTTCGACTCCGGGGACCTGGAGCTGTGCTTCGGCAGCGTCCAGCAGGCCCTGGACGACATCGAGGCCCGGGCCCAGGAGATTCTGGACCATGACAAGCTGCCCCTGCTCATCGGCGGCGAGCACTCCGTCACCCTGGGGGCGGTGCGGGCGGTGCACAAGCGCTACCCGGACTTGCACATCGTCCACTTCGACGCCCACGCCGACCTGCGGCAGGACTACCTGGGCATGCCTCTCAGCCACGCCTGTGTTCTCCGCCGCTGCCACGACCTGGTGGGCGACGGACGCATCCACCAGTTCTGCATCCGCAGCGGCGAGCGGGAGGAGTTCGTCTTCGCCCGCTCCCACACCGATTTTCACCCCTTCACCTTTGACGGCCTGGCAGACCTCACCGCCCAGCTGGCCCAGAGCCAGGTCCCGGTGTACCTCACCATCGACCTGGACTGCCTGGACCCCTCCGTGTTCCCCGGCACCGGCACCCCCGAGGCAGGGGGCGTGACCTTCCTGGAGCTGCTGGAGGCCATTCGCCGCTTCGAGCACGTCAACGTGGTGGGGGCGGACGTCAACGAGCTGGCCCCCATGCTGGACGCCAGCGGGGTGTCCACCGCCACCGCCTGCAAGGTGCTGCGGGAGCTGCTGCTCACCTTGAGCCACGGGGAGGGCTGAGAAGTGGCACTGATGGTACTGAAATTCGGGGGCACCTCGGTGGCAGACAGCCAGCGCATCCGCCACATCTGCTCCCTCATCGCCCGGGCCTATGATGCAGGCAACCAGGTGGTGGTGGTGCTCTCCGCCCAGGGCCACACCACCGACCGCCTCATGGAGCAGGCCCTGGAGCTCAACCCCAACCCCTCCGGCCGGGAGCTGGACATGCTGCTGACCACCGGGGAACAGATCTCCATTTCCCTGGCCGCCCTATGCATGGAGCACATGGGCTATGAGGCCGTGAGCCTCACCGGGTGGCAGGCGGGCATTCGCACCACCGACGACTACACCCAGGCCCAAATCCAGAGCGTCTCCCCTGCCGCCATCAAAAAGGAGCTGGCCCGGGGCCGCATCGTCTTTGTGGCCGGGTTCCAGGGGGTGGACGCCTGGGGCAACCTCACCACCCTGGGCCGGGGCGGCTCGGACACCACCGCCGTGGCTCTGGCCGCCGCCCTGCGGGCGGACGTGTGCCAGATTTACACCGACGTGGATGGGGTGTACACCGCCGACCCCCGGAAGGACCCCACCGCCACCAAGCTGGAGGAAATCTCCTACGAGGCCATGCTGGACATGGCCCAGCATGGGGCCCAGGTGCTCCACGACCGCTGTGTCATCCTGGCCCGCCGCCACAACATCCCCATCGAGGTGCGCTCCTCCTTCCACGACGTGCCCGGCACCTGGGTGCGCAACCTGGTGGCCCAGGAGCACGCCAGTTAGGGGCTTTCTGAAAAGTCGAAATCATTGACTTTTCCAACCATCAACGCCAGCTACTGCGTTAAAAATGCTCGGAATCCACCCAGGATTCCTGTGCTTTTTGCCTGGTATCTGTCTGTTGCTTGTGAAAAATTCTGCGATTTCTTAGTTTTCAGATGCGCCTAAGGTAAAAAAGTTTTCCACAAGATTCCCATAGATTGTTGAAATTTTGATACATAGAAAGGAAGATGGAACATGAGTCGAGTATTGGTCATCGGCTGTGGAGGCGTGGCCTCCGTGGCCATCCGCAAGTGCTGTCAGGTCAGCGAGGTGTTCACCGAGCTGTGCATCGCCAGCCGCACCAAGTCCAAGTGTGACGCCCTGGCCGCCGAGCTGGAGGGCAAGACCGCCACCAAGATCACCACCGCCCAGGTGGATGCCGATAAGGTGGAGGAGGTCATTGCCCTCATCCAGAGCTACAAGCCCGACCTGGTGATGAACATCGCCCTGCCCTATCAGGATTTGACCATCATGGACGCCTGCCTGGCCTGCGGGGTCAACTACATGGACACCGCCAACTACGAGCCCGAGGACATCGAGGACCCCCAGTGGAAGGCCATCTACGAGAAGCGGTGTGAGGAGAAGGGCTTCTCCGCCTACTTCGACTACTCCTGGCAGTGGGCCTATCGGGAGAAGTTCGAGAAGGCCGGGCTCATCGCCCTGCTGGGCTGCGGCTTCGACCCCGGTGTCACCCAGGCCTACTGCGCCTACGCCAAGAAGCACGAGTTTGACACCATCGACACCATTGACATTCTGGACTGCAACGGCGGCGACCACGGCTACCCCTTCGCCACCAACTTCAACCCCGAGGTGAACCTGCGGGAGGTGTCCGCCCCCGGCAGCTACTGGGAGGACGGCCACTGGGTGGAGATCCCCGCCATGAGCATCAAGCGGGAGTACGACTTCGACCAGGTGGGCATGAAGGACATGTACCTGCTCCACCACGAGGAGATCGAGTCCCTGGCCGAGAACATCCCCGAGGTGCAGCGCATCCGCTTCTTCATGACCTTCGGCCAGAGCTACCTGACCCACATGAAGTGTCTGGAGAATGTGGGCATGCTGTCCACCACCCCTGTGGAGTTTGAGGGCCACCAGATCGTGCCCATCAAGTTCCTCAAGGAGCTGCTGCCCGACCCCGCCAGCCTGGGCCCCCGCACCCACGGCAAGACCAACATCGGCTGCATCTTCACTGGCAAGAAGGACGGCAAGGAGAAGACTTACTACATCTACAACGTCTGCGACCACCAGGAGTGCTACCAGGAGGTGGCCAGCCAGGCCATCAGCTACACCACCGGCGTGCCCGCCATGTGCGGCGCCCTCATGCTGCTGACGGGCAAGTGGAACAAGATCGGCGTGCACACCGTGGAGGAGTTCGATCCCGATCCCTTCCTGGACGCCCTGGACCAGTACGGCCTGCCCCGCCGGGAGAACCACAACCCGGTGCTGGTGGACTAAATGGAGTATCTGACTCTGGGCCATCCCCCCTTCCAAGGGCTGGCCACCCACCAACTGGGGGAATTGTTTGGCAGCCTGCCCACCCCCGCCTATGTCATCGACCAGGCCCGGCTGGAACAAAACGGCCAGGTGCTCTCCGCCCTGGCCCAGCGCACAGGCTGCCACATCCTGCTGGCCCAGAAGGCCTTTTCCAACTACGACTTCTACCCCCTCCTCTCCCAGTACCTGGCGGGCACCGAGGCCAGCGGCCTCTATGAGGCCCGGCTGGGCTTCGAGGAGATGGGGGGCAAAGAGGTCCACGTGTTCTGCGCCGGGTACCGGGAGGACGAATTTGGCGAGCTGCTGCGCTACGCCGACCACATCGTGTTCAACTCCATCCACCAGCTGAAAACCCTGGGCCCCCGGGCCAAGGAGGCGGGGAAGAGTGTGGGGCTGCGCATCAACCCCCAGTGCTCCACCCAGGAGGGACACGCCATTTACGACCCCTGCGCCCCCGGCAGCCGCATGGGGGTGACCCGGGAAATCTGGAACGCCCAGATGGACGCGGACACCCTGGAGCTGCTGGACGGGCTGCACTTCCACACCCTGTGCGAGCAAAATGCCGACGACCTGGCCACCACCCTGGAGGCGGTGGAGGAGAACTTCGGGGACGTGCTGCCCGGCATGAAGTGGCTGAACATGGGGGGCGGGCACCACATCACCCGCCCCGACTACCAGATGGACACCCTGGAGGGGTGCATCCGCCGCGCCCAGGACACCTGGGGAGTGGAGGTGTACCTGGAGCCGGGGGAGGCGGTGGCCCTCAACGCCGGGTATCTGGTGAGCCGGGTGGTGGACCTGGTGGAAAACGCCGGGGTGCACATCGCCATTCTGGACGCCAGCGCCGCCTGCCACATGCCCGACGTGCTGGAGATGCCCTACCAGCCCCCCATTCTCCAGGCTGTGGCCCAGTCCGGCGGGGCGCACACCTACCGCCTGGCAGGCCCCACCTGTCTGGCCGGGGACGTGGTGGGGGACTACTCCTTCGCCCAGCCCCTGAAGCGGGGGGACCTGGTGGTGTTTGGGGACATGGCCATCTACACCACCTGCAAAAACAACACCTTCAACGGCATGCCCCTGCCTGACCTCTGGCGGCTGGACCCCCAGGGCGGGCTGGAGCAGCTGACCCAGTTCGGATATCACAACTTCAAGGCCCGGTTGGGCCGATAAGGCAAGAAAACACCCCTCTGGAGCGGAAAACCCGCTCCAGAGGGGTGCGTTGTTTGTGGAAGACCGGAAAACCTCTCCGTCACCGCTGGCGCTGTGCCACCTCTCCCAAAGGGAGAGGTGAGGGGTTGTCCGTCTAACCGCCCCTGTTTCAGGCTTGCCAGCCTGGCAGGGACGCTCCGCTGGGGTAACTTTCTGACTGGGCAGAAAGTTACCAAAGACCCACCAAAGGCGGGGCCTTCCCCCGCCTTGTGGAATCCACCCCGCGGTACTGGGTGGAAGGTGCATCGTTCTCGGTTCGGCCCTTAGTCTGGTAGGGTCACATAGATGGCGTTGCATTCTATGGGTTATATCTGCTCCTCTGTTGGTGCCAGCTTCTACCCCCAGGGCCTTACCCTGGCCAGCAACTGTTCCCAGTTGCCGGGGGCCGGGCGCAAAAAGCCCCTGAACATTACCGAATTTCTTGCGTTGTTGGGTGTAGGGGAGGGGCTTGCCCCTCCCGAATCCCCCAGGGCAATACAAGGGAACCAACGGGCCGGGCAAGCCACGGCCCTTACCGCAGCGCAACAGGATGGTGCAGCAAAACCCCCGGCGGCGGGAACGCCGCTTGGCCAGGGTAGGCCCGGACGTGGAAACCGCCCATCTATAGGGCCAGCTGCCCAAGGTGGCCTGGTGTGGCGGCACAAACAGGGGCCACAGCAAGGGTGACGGGCCGACTATAGCCTTGACGCAGGTTCAGCCTCGTACCCCAGGGAGGTACCTAGGGGGGAACGCCCTAGGCGGGTTTTGGTGACTTTTGCCCGAACAAAAGTCACCCCCAGCGGGGAGCGTCCCAACCGGGCTGGCAAGCCGGAACCCTGGGTGGTTAGAGCCCCGGTTCACGCCGGGCCACTCCCTGAGGGAGGCTTTGGGCCTGGAATAGCCCGGAACATTGCCGAATTTCTTGGGCCGCTGGGGTAGGGGCCGTGGCTTGCCCGGCCCGCTGTATCCTTACCCCAGCGCTCACAGGGGCGTCCGCCTGTCACTGACACATAATAGATAGTCAATGCTGGTGTGATAAAATTTCGCCAACTCAATGAGGACCCGGGTGGGAATGTCATTTTCCCCCGTCTCATATTTGGAGTACCCCGTCTGAGACATGCCCAGAAACTTTGCCACCTGGGTTTGGGTCAAATCGGCGTCTTCTCGTAAATCTCGCAATCGGTTCATCACACATCACCTCTTGCAGAGTATGGCATAACCTGAAACAGAGTATTGACTTCTAACCTGTTTCAGGTTAAATTGAAGGCGGAGGATGCATGAAAAAACGCCCCCTGGAGGGGGATAATCCCTCTGGGGGCGTGGGCAACTCATGTACCTGTATGTTCCTGGTTGGACGATGATGCCTCTTTCTCCTTTTTCAACTGCTCAATGCCAATGCGAATGAGCTCCAACGTGGCGGCAGAACGGCTGGCATATCGGTTCTCAAAGCGAAAATCGTCAATTTCCTTCAAAAGTTCCTCGTCCACAATGACGGTGTAGCGTGGTTTTTGCGTGGGCACTCATACCACCTCCTCACAGTTCATATTATGCGCAGGTTCATAGGTTCTGTCAAGCAGAACCTTTTTCCCAAAAAGTGCTTGACGGGTTCTGAACCTATGAACTATAATACAGCTAGGTTCAGACGTTCAGATGTTCTGACAGGAAGGAGGTATGTTGCATGACCAGCGACTTCAAGCGAATCTCCTTTGCGGTAACGCCCGAGCTGGAAAAATCCCTGGACCGCATGAAACAGGAGTTTTTCTATAATGAAACCCATTCCCACATGATACGGGAGTTGCTGCCCTGCTGATTCTGGCCCAAAACAAGCGCAAAGCGTAACGAAATCGAAATTGCACCCCTGGAGCAAATCCTGCTCCAGGGGTGCTGCTATTTGCCCGGAAAGGCCTCAAACATCGCCACTCCTTGTAGCCCTCTCCGTCACAGCTGGCGCTGTGCCACCTCTCCCAAAGGGAGAGGCAAGGCGGGGTGCCGTACGCTGAAAGGGCTTTAAACAGTTCCACTTTCCCTGGTTTTTCGGCCGTAGGGGAGGGGCTTGCCCCTCCCGAATCCTCCAGAGCAATGCCAGGGAGCCAACGGGCCGGGCAAGCCACGGCCCCTACCACAGCACACCACGGGAAGGGACGCAAAGCCGGGAGCAGGCCCCCCTCCCTCTTGCCTTTTCCAGGTGGAATCTGATATAATAGTCTGTCTTATCATGGGCAAATATCGCCCATCCTCCCACGGGGAGATGGGCCTGCGTATGGGATGTGAGGCAGATGGACAACATCATCTTAATTGGAATGCCCGGTTCGGGAAAGAGCAGCGTGGGTGTGGTACTGGCCAAGACCCTGGGCTACGACTTTCTGGACGTGGATTTGCTCCTTCAGCAGCAGCAGGGGGCACTGCTGCAAGAGCTGTTGGATGAAAAGGGTGTGGAGTGGTTTCTGGACGCGGAGGCGGACGCCATCGCCTCGGTGCACTGTTCCCACACCGTCATCGCCCCCGGCGGCAGCTGCATCTGCCGGGAGCGGGCCATCGAACACATGCGCAGTTTGGGTACCGTGGTCTATTTGCAGCTGACGCTGGAGGAAGTGGAAGGGCGCATCCACAACATGGCCACCCGGGGCATTGCCCTCCAGCCCGGCCAGACCTTGGCCGACGTCTACGCCTACCGTACCCCGCTCTATGAAGCTTGCGCCCATCTCACCGTCCCCGTGCACAACCAGAGCCTGGCGGAGACGGTCGTATCCGTGCAACAGGCTTTGACGCAATACAAGTAAAGGAACGATCACATGAATTTCAAACAACTGGGTCTTTGTGACCCCATCTTGAAGGCCCTGGCAGAGCAGGAGTACACCGCCCCCACTCCCATCCAGCAAGGGGCCATTCCCCCCGCCCTGGCCGGAAGGGACGTGCTGGGCTGCGCCCAGACGGGCACCGGCAAGACCTGCGCGTTTTCCGCCCCCATTTTGCAGCGTCTGTCCAAGAAGGTCCCCAACCCCCGGGTCATTCGGGCCCTGATCCTCACCCCCACCCGGGAGCTGGCCATCCAGATTCAGGACTCCCTGGTGGCCTACGGAAAGCACCTGCCCCTGAGAAGCGCCGTCATCTTCGGCGGCGTGGGCCAGCAGCCCCAGGTGGATCAAATCAAAAAGGGTCTGGACATTCTGGTGGCCACCCCCGGCCGCCTCTTAGACCTCCACGGCCAGGGCCTGCTGGACCTGAGCCACATTGAGATTTTCGTCCTGGACGAGGCCGACCGGATGCTGGACATGGGCTTTATCCACGACGTGCGCCGAGTGTTGAAGCTGCTGCCCAAGAAGAAGCAGACTCTCTTCTTCTCCGCCACCATGCCCCCCGAGGTGATGGAGCTGGTCAACGCCCTGCTCCACGACTACGCCCGGGTGGCTGTGGACCCGGTGTCCTCCCCGGTGGAGGTCATCGGCCAAAAGCTGTTCTACGTGGACAAGAACAACAAGACCAAGCTGCTGTGCCACTTAATCCAGAAGTGGGACATTCCCGCCGCCCTGGTGTTCTCCCGCACCAAGCACGGGGCCAACCGCATCGCCCGGGACTTAAACGCCCAGGGCATCACCGCCGCCGCCATCCACGGCAACAAGAGCCAGACCGCCCGGGTCCAGGCCCTCAACGACTTCAAGGCGGGGCGGGTACGGGTGCTGGTGGCCACCGACATCGCCGCCCGGGGCATTGACATCGACGAGCTGTCCTGGGTGTTCAACTACAACCTCCCCGATGTGCCCGAGACCTATGTCCACCGCATTGGCCGCACCGGCCGGGCGGGTCACTCCGGCACCGCCATCTCCTTCTGTCAGTTTGACGAGAAGGCCGAGCTGAAAGCCATTGAGAAGCTGCTGGGCCGCTCCATCCCCGTGGTGGAGGACCACCCCTTCCCCATGGTGAATCTGGAGGCCCCCAAGCGGGATAAGAATGGCCGCATCATCAACGCTGAGGACGCCGAGGCCCGTCAGGCCGCCCGGGACCGCCGCCGTCAGCGGCAGGAGGAGGCCCAGGCCCAGAAGGCAGAGAAGGCCGCCAAAGCGGAGCAGGCCCCCAAGCCGGAGAAGCCCGCCAAGGCCGACAAGCCCAAACAGGAAAAGCCCCGGAAGGAGAAGCCCCGCCGGGAGAAGGCCCCTCAGCCTGCCCCCGCTCCCGCTCCCATCCCCGAGGAGCCCCACCACCACAAGCGCGGCGTGCGCCAGGGCAAGCTATCCGACACCCTGCCCCAGCAGCCCGCCATGCCCGAGACCGACTTCTACAAGCCCAATCCCCTGGATTCGGACGTGATTATGGACGCCACCGCCCGGCTGCTGGCCCCCCGCCGTCCCGTCCAGCCGCCCCGCAGCGAGAAGCCGCAGCGGGAGCGCAAGCCTCGCAATCAGCAGCCTCCCAGAGGGGAGAAACCCAGACAGGAGAAGCCCCGGAAGGAGCAGCCCAAGCAGGAGCCCCAGCCCCCCAAGGCCCAGGAGAACAAGGGCGGCAAGAAGCACAAGGGGGAGAAACCCTCCATCCTGCCCCCCTCTCTGTCCGGCAAGCGCCGCCGCTCCCGGGGCAACGATCGGCCCCGCCCCATTGAGGCCGCGCCCCGCTCCAACCGCCAGAAGGACTCCACCGAGCACCGCAGCCTGATGCGGCCCTACTACCTCCACGATGAAGATTAAAAAACCACTGCGTACCCTGGGCGCTGCCCTGGGGGTCACCGCGTGTATTTTAGGCGGCGCCGCCTTCCTCAACTGGCAGTTTTGGGGGCTGGAGGTGACCCACACCCAAGTGCCCGTCTCCGGCCTGCCCCAGGGCTTTGAGGGGATGCGGGTGGTGCACCTGTCCGACCTCCACGGCCACCAGTACGGGGAGGACCACCAGGACCTGCTGGAGCAGATTGCCGCCCAGAGCCCGGAGCTCATCGCCCTCACCGGGGACATCATCGACCAGGCCAGCCAGCGGGGTATGCTCCCCGCCCTGGCCCGGGGCCTGTCCGCCATCGCCCCCACTTACTTCGTCACCGGAAACCACGAGTGGGCGGTGGGAGACATCCGTCAGACCAAGGACCTGCTGACCGACAACGGGGTGACGGTGCTGTCCAACCAGTATGTGGTGCTGGAGCGGGGCGGCGACCAGCTGGTGCTGGCGGGCGTGGACGACGCCAACGGCTACGCCGACCAGAAGACCCCCCAGGAGCTGTACGAGGAGATTCAGCAGGACCATCCGGGCCTGTGCACCCTGCTCCTGGCCCACCGCAACAACTACTTTGACCGATACGCCGCCTGTGGCTACGCCCTGGTGCTGTCCGGCCACGCCCACGGGGGGCTCATTCGCCTGCCCTTCACCGACGGGGTGTTTGGCTCGGGCGGGGACCTCTTCCCCACCTGGACCGCCGGGGTGTACACCCTGGGAGAGAGCACCCTGTATGCCACCCGAGGGCTGGGCAATAACACCACCCCCATCCCGGGATTTCGGATGTTCAATCGGCCGGAAATTTCGGTACTGGAACTGACGAAAAAATGAATAACGAAGAATGAATAATGAAGAATTGTGGTGTGCCACTGGTGCGGCACGGATTTATAAAAGAGCGCAGTTCCGGTAGACTGTGGTAGGGGCCGGGCTTGCCCGGCCCGCTGGCTTCCACGGTATTGCCCTGGGAGATTCGGGAGGGGCAAGCCCCTCCCCTACAACGCCCTACCGAAAGCCTGGCTCCCAGCGGCGGGAACGCCGCTTCTCTAGAGTAGGCCCGGATATGGAAACCGTCACGCCATAGGGCCAGCTGCCCAAGGGGGCCTGGTGTGGTGGCACGACTAGGCGCCACAGCAAGACAGACGGGCCGAACTGAGACTTGACGCACACCCAGCCTGGTACCCCAGGGGGGTACCTAGGGGGGAACGCCCTAGGCGGGTTTTGGTTCCTTTTGCCCGAACAAAAGGAACCCCCAGCGGGAAGCGTCCCCGCCGGGCTGGCAAGCCAGCGACTGTGCGGTTAGACGGTCCATCCCTCCGCCCCGGCTCACGCCGGGCCACCTCCCTCCCTGAGGGAGGCTTTGGGCCGGGCAAGCCACGGCCCCTACCACAGCACCACAGGGCGTGCGTCAAAGAACAGGCAGCACCCTCTCCGTCAGCCCTGATGGGCTGCCACCTCTCCCAGAGGGAGAGGCAAGCAAATATAGACACAAAAGGACTTGTTTTCATGGCCTATCAAGCAGGACAATTTGATATTGCCGTCATCGGGGCGGGCCACGCCGGTATCGAGGCGGCCCTGGCCGCCGCCCGGCTGGGTCTGCGCACCCTGTGCTTCACCATCAACCTGGACGCCGTGGGCAACATGCCCTGTAACCCCGCCATCGGCGGCACGGGCAAGGGCCACCTGGTGCGGGAAATTGACGCCCTGGGCGGCGAGATGGCCAAGGCCGCCGACGCCGCCTGCATCCAGTACCGGATGCTCAACCGGGGCAAAGGCCCCGCCGTGTGGTCCCTGCGGGCCCAGGCCGACCGCAGACGGTACCAGGAGGTGTGCAAGCACACCCTGGAACTCCAGCCCAACCTGTGGGTGAAACAGGGGGAAATTGTGGACATCCTCACCGACGAGGCGGGGGCAGTGTCCGCCGTGGTCACCGAGACCGGAGCCACCTACCAGGTGAAAGCCGCCATCATCGCCAGCGGCACCTACTTGAAGGGCCGCACCATTGTGGGCCCTGTGGTGCGGGACTCCGGCCCCGACGGCATGGCCGCCGCCCAGTCCCTGTCTACCTGCCTGGAGCGGCTGGGGCTGCGCCTGCGCCGGTTTAAGACGGGCACGCCCCCCAGAGTCCACCGCCGCAGCGTGGACTTCTCCCCCATGGAGCTGCAAGAGGGGGACCAGGAAGTGGTGCCCTTCTCCTTCTCCACAAAGGAGCTGCCGGAAAATCAGGCGGTGTGCTACCTCACCTACACCAACGAGCACACCCACGCCATCATCCGGGCCAACTGGGACCAGTCCCCCCTGTACGATGGCACCATCGAGGGGGTGGGCCCCCGGTATTGCCCCTCCATTGAGACGAAAGTGGAGCGGTTCCCCGACAAACCCCGCCACCAGCTGTTCATTGAGCCCATGGGACTGAACACCGAGGAGCTGTACATCCAGGGCTTTTCCTCCTCTCTTCCCGAGGAGGTGCAGGTCCAGATGCTCCACACCATTCCGGGGCTGGAAGAGGCGGAGATGACCCGCCCCGCCTACGCCATCGAGTACGACTGTGTAGACCCCACCCAGCTGCTGCCCACCCTGGAATGTAAGGGCGTGCCGGGTCTGTACGGGGCGGGCCAGTTCAACGGCTCCTCCGGCTACGAGGAGGCCGCCGCCCAGGGCTTGATTGCTGGCATCAACGCCGCGTTGAAGCTGAAGGGCGAGCCGCCCCTCATTCTCTCCCGGGGAGACGGGTACATCGGGGTCTTGATTGACGATCTGGTCACCAAGGGCACCGACGAGCCCTACCGCATGATGACCTCCCGCACCGAGTACCGCCTCATCCACCGCCAGGACAACGCCGACCAGCGGCTGTGCCACCTGGGGTACCGGGTGGGGCTGGTGAGTGAGGAGCGGATGCGGGCGGTGGAGGCGAAATACGCCGCCGTAGAGCGGGAGGCCAAGCGGCTGGAGCACACCGGAGCCGCCCCCTCCCCCCAGCTGGATGAGATGCTGGCCGCCCGGGGCGAGCCCCCGTGCCCCCACGGGGCACGGCTGGCGGACCTGCTGCGCCGTCCACGGGTGACGTACACCGACCTGACCCCCTTCGACCCGGACCGCCCGAAGATTTCCACAGAAGTGGCGCAGCAAGTGGAAATCTCAGTGAAGTACCAGGGGTACATTGAGCGGCAGAAGCGGCAGGTGGCCGAGATGGCCAAGCTGGAGAGCCGGGCCATTCCCCCCAATACCGACTACAACGCCATCCAGGGCCTGCGGCTGGAGGCCCGGCAGAAGCTGAGCGACATTCAGCCCTTGAACCTGGGCCAGGCAGGGCGCATCAGCGGGGTGAGCCCGGCAGACCTGGCGGCTCTGATGATCTGGCTGGACCGGGGCCACAACCCGTCAAACTGAGAAAAGAGGCTGGTACCATGAGACGATTTTTAGCCATCATTCTGTGTAAATTCATGCGCCTGGTGGGCAAACTGCTGGGCCGGGGTTCCTCCCTGCCCGGCCAGTTCGCCTTAAAGGTGTGTCCCGACGTGCTGAGTCGGGTGAAGCTGCCCCCCTACGTCATCGCCGTCACCGGCTCCAACGGCAAGACCTCCACGGTGGAGATGATCGCCGCCATTTTGAAGGCCGCCGGGAAAAACGTGGTGTACAACGCCGAGGGCTCCAATCAAATCGAGGGTGTCACCACCCTGATCCTGTCCCAGTGCGACCTGGGGGGCCGGGTGCGGGGGGACGTGCTCCTCTTAGAGAGCGACGAGCGGTACGCCCGCCACACCTTCCACTGGTTCCACCCCACCCACTTCGTCATCACCAACCTCTACCGGGACCAGCTCACCCGCAACGGACATCCCCAGTGGGTGTATGACGCCATTCTCCCCGCCATTCACCCCTCCACCACCCTGGTGCTCAACGCCGACGACCCCCAGGTGGCCTGCTTTGCCCACCAGGGCAACCCGGTGAAGTGGTTTGGGCTGGAGGCATGGCCCGGGGCCACAAAAGAGCACCACGGCATGTACCACGACGGGGCCTTCTGCCCGCTGTGCGGCGCGCCCATGGAGTACGAGCTGTACCACTACAACCACATCGGCCACTATCGCTGCACCCGGTGTGACCACCACCGGCCCCACCCCGACTTTGCGGTGACCAGCCTGGACCTGGAGGCGGGACAGCTGGTGCTGGACGGGGACACCCCCATTCAGCTGGCCTTCCGCTCCATCTACAACGTGTACAACATCCTGGCCGCCTGGTCCGCCTGCCGCATGATTGGGGTGGACAAGGCCACCGCCGCCGGGGTCATCAACAACTACATTCTGAAAAACGGGCGCATGGTGCGCTTTACCCTGGGCCAGCACCACGGCACCCTGCTGACCAGCAAGCACGAGAATTCCGTGGCCTACGACACCAACCTGCGGTACATCCGGGACACCAAGACCCCCTGTTCCGTGCTGGTGGTGGTGGACGCCATCTCCCGAAAATATTTCACCGGAGAGACCAGCTGGCTGTGGGACATTGACTTCGACATGCTCGCCGCCCCTCACGTGCAGCGGGTGGTGCTCTCCGGCCGCTACGTCAACGACCTGGCGCTGCGCTTTGCCTGCTCCGCCGTGCCCCAGGACAAGGTGGTGCTGGAAGCCAGCATCCCCCAGGCGGTGGAGTACCTGGAGGGCAGCGGCAGCGAAGATGTGTACGTGGTCACCTGCTTCTCCGACCGGGACAAGGTGTTGGACCGGGTGGAGCTGGAAGACAAGTAAGGGGTGAGAGACATGAAACTGCAATTTGTGCATCTGTGTCCCCAGCGCATGAGCCTGTATGGGGAGTACGCCAACCTGGTGGTGCTCCAGCGCATGGCGGAGGCGCTGGGCCATGAGGTGGAGGTGGTGGCCGGGGAGAACCCCGACCTCTCAAACGCCCACCTCATCTATATGGGCTGCGGCACCGAGCAGGCCCAGAAATTCGCTCTGGAGGGGCTGCGCCCCCAGGTGGAGGACCTGAAAGGGGCCCTGAACCGAGGGGCGGTGGTGCTGTTCACCGGAAACGCCATGGAAATCCTGGGCCAGTCCATCACCGACACCCAGGGCAAGGTGTGGCAGGGGTTGGGTCTGGCAGACTTCACCACCATTGAGACCCGCCAGCGCACCCCCCACGATGTGATTGCCAACACCCCGCCGGGACATTCTCCGGTGGTGGGCTTTCTAAACAAGTGCTCTCTCACCGCCGGGGTGTCCACTCCCCTCTTTGAGAGCCTGGAGATGGGCTTCGGCAACGACTGCCAGCGGGGCCCTGAGGGGTACATCCGGGGCAATCTGATGGCCACCCATCTCACCGGCCCGGTGCTGGTGAAGAATCCCGCCCTGGCCCACGAGGTGCTGCGGCGGGTGCTGACCTGTGCCGGGGCCCAGGTGCCCCAGACCCTGCCGGTGCTCCCCCACCAGCAGGAGGCCTATGACGTGACCTTGCGGGAACTACGCAGCAAAGGAGAGAACGCAGGATGAGCGAGCGCTGGTTGGAAGTGACCCTCCCCGTCCCCGCCAAGGTCATCGACCAGGTGTGCGACACCCTCACCAATAACGGCATGACCGGGCTGGTGGTGGAGGAAGAGGGAGAATTCCTCAAGTTTTTGGAGCAAAACCGCCAATACTGGGACTATGTAGACGAGGATTTGGCCCGCCACATGAAGGGGGCCAGCCGGGTAAAGTTCTATGTCCCTGACAATGAAGAGGGCGAGGCCCAGATGAGAGCCGCCCTCCGGGGCCTGGAGCAGTACGAGCCCCAGACCGTCTCCCTGCGGGAGGAGGACTGGGCCACCTCCTGGCAGAAGTATTATCAGCCCATCCCGGTGGGTCAGCGGGTGTACATCGTCCCCGAGTGGATGAAGGGTCAGCCCATCCCCGACGGCCGGGTGCCCCTGTACCTGAATCCCGGCCTCACCTTCGGCACCGGCTCCCACCCCACCACCCAGCTGTGCCTGGAACTGATGGAGCAGCACATCCACGGCGGTGAGAAGCTGCTGGACCTGGGCTGCGGCTCCGGCATTCTGGCCATTGCTGCCCTGGGACTGGGGGCAGAGCACGCCGTGGGGGTGGACATTGACCCCAAGGCGGTGGATGTGGCCTATGAAAACGCCGCCATGAACGGCATCGGCAAGGACCGCCTCACCGTGCTGGCGGGCAATGTCCTGGCCGACCAGAAGTTTGGCGACCAGCTGCGCCCGGGGCAAAACCAGGTGGTGCTGGCCAACATCGTGGCGGACGTCATCATCCCCCTGTCCGCCGTGGCACACCGCTTCCTCACCCCCGACGGGGTGTTCCTGTGCTCGGGCATCATTGACTCCCGGGCGGAGGAAGTGGCCCAGGCTCTGGAGCAAAACGGCTGGCGGATCACCCGCAAGCTGGAGCGCAAGGGCTGGTTTGCCTACGAGGCCAGAAGATAAACAAACAAGCGGAGAACTTGCCGAAAGAGGTTGCAAGTTCTCCGCTTTTTCCACGTTTGTTGTGTGTGTTGTTGCCCTGTTTTTGGACAATAAAAAGAAGTAACCGCCTAGCTCCCCAGCCCGCGGTTACTTCCAAGTAAACCCAGAGGGGGACAGCCGTCACCGGTGGCACCCCTTTTCTATCTTCGAGTATACCCCGGAAACAGTGTCCTGTCAAGGCGGAATAGAATCATTCTTGGAAATGAAATTTCCCCTCTAGAAAGTGGCCGTATTCCTGGTAGAGACGCTGTGCAAACTTAAAATTTCTGGTCACAAAAACAGTTGACAAACCCCCGCCAACTGGATAAGATATAGAGGTTAAATGCGTGGAACAGGACGAGTACCCATCTGTCCCCCACCAGAGAGCCGCTCACTTGGGTGGAAGAGCGGCAGGGCGGGCCTTGGGGAATATCACCTGGGAGCTGCAAACCCAACGGGCAGGTTTTGCCCCAGTAGGCTTTGCCGGGTTGGTCTCCGTTATCGGGACCCGTCGAGGGGTCTGTGCGTGAAGGCACAGGCAACGAGAGTGGTACCGCAGAGGTTATTCACACCTTTGTCTCTCATTTCAGAGGGACAAAGGTGTTTTTTATTCGTTGAAAAAGGCAAAAGCCTTTTCCAACGGTGATTTACACCCTGCTGCGCGCAAAGTTCGTCCGCAAACATCGCGGCCGAATTCACACTTGCAGGGCGAGAAGTATTTTCTCCCGTGCGCATGTCCCGGGAGAAAATGATTTCAATTTTTTGCGCCTGAGAGGCGCAAACTCTGCGAGGCTTTTGACATCGTTTAAAATGAAATTCTATTATGACACAGGAGGAATCCCACCATGGATTACAACAAGACCGTACACCTCCCCCAGACCGACTTCCCCATGCGGGCGGGCCTTCCCAAGCGGGAGCCTGAGCTGCTCAACGGCAAGTGGGAGGTGGAGACCTATCACAAGCTGATGAAGAAGAACGAGGGCAAGCCCAAGTTTGTCCTCCACGACGGCCCTCCCTACGCCAACGGCCACATCCACATCGGCACCGCCCTGAACAAGATTCTCAAGGACATCATCATCCGCTACAAGAACATGACCGGCTTCCAGGCCCCCTATGTCCCCGGCTGGGACACCCACGGCCTGCCCATCGAGTCCGCCATTTTGAAGGACAAGAAGATCAAGCGGGACGAGCTCACCGACTCCGAGTTCCGGGACAAGTGCCGGGACTTCGCCCTGAACTTCGTGGACATCCAGCGCAGCGAGTTCCAGCGTCTGGGCGTCATCGGCGACTGGGAGAACCCCTACCTCACCCTTAGCCCTGTGTTCGAGGCCAAGCAGGTGGAGATCTTCGGCAAGATGGCCGAGAAGGGCTACATCTACAAGGGCATGAAGCCCGTGTACTGGTGCCCCCACGACCAGACCGCTCTGGCTGAGGCCGAGATCGAGTACGCCGACGACCCCTGCACCACCATCTTCGTGAAGTTCCCCGTGAAGGACGACCAGGGCAAGCTTTCTGGCGTCACCGACCTTTCCAAGACCTACTTCGTCATTTGGACCACCACCCCCTGGACCATC
This sequence comes from Pseudoflavonifractor sp. An187, assembly GCF_002160275.1. NCBI lineage: Bacteria > Bacillati > Bacillota > Clostridia > Eubacteriales > Oscillospiraceae > Pseudoflavonifractor > Pseudoflavonifractor sp. An187. The sequence continues at coordinate 19,997 of NZ_NFKG01000019.1, forward strand.
CCCGGCAACTACGCCATTTCCGTCAACCCCGACTTCGACTATGTGCTGCTGCAGGCCGAGAGCGGCGAGGTGTATATCCTGGCTGAGGGCCTGGTGGAGTCCGTGTGCAAGGCCGCTGGCCTGGATCAGGCCGCCTGCACCGTGCTGGCCACCTTCAAGGGCAGCGACTTCGAGCTGATGACCGCCAAGCACCCCCTGTTCGACCGGGAGAGCGTCATCCTCTGCGGCGACCACGTGACCCTGGATGCCGGTACCGGCTGCGTCCACACCGCCCCCGGCTTCGGTGCCGACGACTTCAACATCTGCAAGGCCTACGACGATGCGGGCAAGACCCACATCGGCACCCCCGTGCCTGTCAACGCCAAGGGCGTCATGACCGATGAGCGGTACAACGGCCAGTTCTACGCCAAGGGCAACGACCTGGTGGTGGCCGACCTGGAGGCCGAGGGCTTCCTGCTGGCCAAGGAGAACATCGTCCACTCCTACCCCCACTGCTGGCGCTGCAAGAACCCCATCATCTACCGTGCCACCGAGCAGTGGTTCTGCTCCGTGGACGCCATCAAGGATACCGCTGTGAAGAGCTGCGACAACATCTCCTGGCACCCCTCCTGGGGCAAGGACCGCATGACCTCCATGATCAGCGAGCGCAACGACTGGTGCATCTCCCGTCAGCGCAAGTGGGGCGTGCCCATCCCCATCTTCTACTGCGACCAGTGCGGGGCCGACCTTGTCACCCCCGAGACCATCCAGCGTGTCTCCGAGCTGTTCCGGGAGCACGGGTCGAATGTCTGGTTTGAAAAGACCGCCGACGAGCTGGTGGAGGGTCTGGGCCTGAAGTGCCCCCACTGCGGTGGCGTCCACTTCTCCAAGGAGTCCGACATCATGGACGTGTGGTTCGACTCCGGCTCCACCCACGCCGCCGTGCTGGACGAGCGTCCCGAGCTGACCTTCCCCGCCGACGTGTACCTGGAGGGCGGCGACCAGTACCGTGGCTGGTTCCAGTCCTCCATGCTCACCTCCATCGCCGCCAAGGGTGTGGCCCCCTACAAGCAGATCATCACCCACGGCTGGACCGTGGACGGCGAGGGCAAGGCCATGCACAAGTCCCTGGGCAATGCCGTGTCCCCCGACGAGGTGATCAAAGACTACGGCGCTGACATGCTGCGCCTGTGGGTGGCCTCCGCCGACTACACCCAGGACATGCGCATCTCCCCCGAGATTTTGAAGCAGCTCAGCCAGGCCTACCTGAAGATCCGCAACACCGCCCGCTACATGCTGGGCAACCTGGCCGGCTTCGACCCCAACGCCCCTGTGGCCGTGGCCGACATGATGGAGCTGGACCGCTGGGCCGTGCACCAGTTCAACAACCTGGTGGCCGCCTGCCGCGGGGCCTATGAGCGCTACGAGTTCCACGCCGCCTACCGCGCCATCTACAACTTCTGCGTGGTGGAGATGTCCAACTTCTACCTGGATATCATCAAGGACCGCCTGTACTGTGGGGACGAGGCGGGCCGCCGCTCCGCTCAGACCGCCCTGTATATCATCGTGGACGGTATGACCCGGCTGCTGGCCCCCATCCTGGCCTTCACCAGCCAGGAGATTTGGGCCGCCATGCCCCACGCCGACAGCGATGACACCGAGTGCGTGCTGTTCAACGACATCCCCGCCGTCAATCCCGCCTACGCCATGACCGAGGCCGAGGACGAGAAGTGGAACCGCATCATCGCCCTGCGGGACGACGTGAACAAGGCTCTGGAGATCGCGAGAAGCGAGCAGGGCATCAAGAAGAGCACCGACGCCGCTCTGTCCCTCACCTTCACCGCTGCCGCCTTCGAGCAGTTCCAGGCCATGAACCTCTCCGAGGCCGATCTGGCCACCCTGTGCATCGTCTCCCAGGTCACCGTGGCCCAGGGCGAAGGCCAGGGCTACCAGGGCGAGGAGTTCGAGGGTCTCACTGTGGCTGTCTCTCTGGCCGAGGGCGCCAAGTGCCCCCGCTGCTGGAACCACGACACCAGCATCGGCACCGATCACGGCCATGCCGAGCTGTGCGCTCGCTGCGCCGCCGTGCTGGGCGAGTAAACCATCGCAATACCAAACCCTCCGGGAAATTGTACAATTTCCCGGAGGGTTTTTCTCTCTCGTCCACCCTTGGCCCTAAGGGGTTCATTATGGTATGCTGAACATACAAGAGAAAGCCTGTAAACTGCGCTCAAAAGGCTGCACCAATAAGGAGGGATATCTCATGAAAAAGGCAAGCATACGCAAATCTGCCCTTAAAATTGCAGCGGTGTTGGTGGTCCTTGTGGCGGTGGCCACCGCTGCGTTCTTCCGCTCCAAACCCATGCTGGACCCCGCCGATTCCCCCCGGATTTCCCTCATTACGGCCGACTACGAGAACGGCGGGGAGAGCTACCGCTCTACCATGGAGCAGACGGACATTTCCCAGAAGTTGAACAACGAGCTGGTGGCTCTCTTTCAAGGGACCCAGATGCGAAATGTCCGCTTCCTGCGCCCCCAGTCCTTCCGCATGGAGCCGGGCTCTGTGTATCTCAACGTCTGGGTGGAGACGGACCGCGGGTCCATGCTGGTGAACCTCTCCACCAATTCCGACTACAATTCTGCCCAGTTTGGGGACACCCATTATGCCATTGTGAATGGCCCCGACCTGTACCAAAAGGTGTATGATCGGCTGTCCCCCCTCCTGGTGGCCCATGGCTCCCCTTGGAGCTCCACAGAGCCGCCCACCGCCACGCCAGCTCCCACGCCTACCATGACCCCGCCTCCGGAAGAGCCAGAGGGCCCGCCCTCCCAGTCTCCTACAGACACGCCACCCCAGGTAACCCAGCCAGACCAGTACCAATACAGCACCTTTATGCAGAATATTAAGGTCTATAACGTGGAGGATACCAGCTTAACGCCAGAAGTAGCGGCCCAACAGCTCATGACACTATTTCTGGACGATTTAAGTAGGCCTTCCCAGGTGCGAACATTCCAGATTACTCAATATAAAAACCTGCGGGTGGAGGTGCTGCCCACCACGGAGCTGAAAGCCACCGCTGTGCTGGGATATGGCCTGACCGCAGAGGAAGTGGGCAAGATGTTCTGGATTGTGCTGCCGGAATATGAGTTCCAATATACCGGCACTCTCAGTCCCATCGGAGAATGTCCATCGGGCAAGTGGTTGAATCAGGAAGATCAGGGAAATGTGCGTGGCTTTTTGTTAAAACAGACCGAGCACGGCTATTCTCTGCAATCACGGTATCAATAACGGGTGTGATTTCGCTGGCTTGTGGTCTGTTTGGGACCGGCAAACTCCTGACGTAGCCCACAAATTCACAGGGACTGCGCAGAAATATTCTGCCTCTTACCACAAAGTACCTTGCAGCTACGGTGGGTGTTCTGGATATATTTTGCAGCGGCACTACGCTCAGACTCCCGGAACAAACGTCCGGTGTCTTGGGTGTGGATATGTGGGTAATATTAGCGGTGGAATTATGTCTGTAGGAAACAATGCCAATGAAAATGAATAGTATATTGATTCGATTTTTCCTTCTAAATCACATCAGTAGTTCTTAACTTGATGACGGGGCAATTTATGACTTGGAAAGTGCGGTGAGCAACACGAAAAAGAAGAACTTTGCCAGTGTATTTCTGGCCCTCTCCTCTGGATGACGGAACGATCACCCAGAGCTTTATCCTTATCAAAGAGGGCGAAATCTGGTTTGTGGGGGGTAGCTACTTCCCAGTCTAATCTGGCCCTGCATCAAGGAAAACACATTGCCTCAGAGAATGGTTCCAATCCAAACGCCTGTGAGCTGCACAAGTAAGGAGGGGTATGAAATGAAGCACACAGCAAACACGTGGAAAAAGCCACTGGGAATTGTGACGGTGTTGGTGGTCCTGGTAGCCGTGGCCGCCGCCGCGTTCTTCCGCTCCAAACCCATGCTGGACCCCGCTGACACCCTCCAGGTGCGCTCCATCAGCGCCGACTACTGGAAGGGCGGGGAGACCTATCGCTGTGACATCTCCCAGGAGAATATTCCCCAGAAATTGAGTAGCGATCTGGTGGCCCTCTTCCAGGGGGTCACCATCCGAAACACCCTCTTCCCTCCCCCTAACACCTACACTGTGGAGCCGGACTCGGTGTACATCAGCATCCAGGTGGGGCTGGCTGAGGGGTCCATGCGGGTAAACCTGAGCACCAATTCCGCCTACACATCCGCCCAATTTGGGGACACCCATTACTCCATTGTGGACGGTCAGGACTTGTACCAGAAGGTGTATGATCGGCTGTCCCCCCTCCTGGTGGCCCATGGCTCCCCTGGGGCCCCAGAGGGAGAGCCCAGTCCCACCCCGAGCCAGCTGCCCCAGACGGTGCCCTGGGAGGTGCCTGAGCAGCAGCCCATGACCTATGAAGAGTATTTTGAGCAGGAGCGGGAGTATGACTTTGAGGACCTGGATTATGCGTGGTTTTACGACCAGTGCGACTTTGAGTATCGAGACGGCGCTCTGTATCTGGTGGACAGCCAAAAAACCGGGGAGGCGCTGTGGAAGGTCTGGGACACGGACAACTTGGAGGTCAAGGCGGTGGACCCGGCGTGGATCTACGGCATCGTAGACGGCAAGACCCTCATCCGCATGGACTACAAAGGGAACCACCAGGAGACCCTCTTTGTGGATGACAGCGGCCTCATTTCCACCATGAACCGGGGCATTTCCAACCCTCTGACTGTGGCGTATACCTATCGCTATGATGGAACGCCTGCGCCCGCCTGCATCCAGAATCCCCTGCCTCTGGCCGACCGCTCGGTGCTGTACTTCTGGGCTGGAGCGGAAGATGGGGACGGGGCGGCCCTGTACCGCCTGTATGTGCACGACGGACACACCGACGTGGTGTACCAGTATACCCAGAAGGAGCTGGAACAGTATCGCTTCCCCGACTGCCCGGAGCTGGAGGGCACCGGGCCCTACTACCGTATTTCTGTGCCGAACCCAGTGTCCAATGTGGAGGTGGGCTGGACTGTGGGGAACCCGGAGTTTTTCCACCGCTTTGACGCAGAGATGCAAAATGAGTATACAAAGGTGACCGATACAGAACTTTTATATGAGAAACCCATGGAATACGGCCTTCCCAAGTCGTTTTCCTGCACGAAAAACATGTTGACGGGAGAATTCCAGCAAGTGGAACCCCGGTCCTACTAAAACCCATGAACCCCCAGGAACTCGCCATTTGGCGGGCTCCTGGGGGTCTTTTTTATCGGTGGGTCACCCCGGCGATGAGGTCGTCGGTGCGCCGGGCCATGTCCTGGGGGGACTCGGGGCAGCCCCGGGACAGCCAGTCCTTGATGAGGCCCATGCCCCCCGCCACGCAGAAGGTGTAGCGATAGGCCACATCCGGCTGGGTGCGCTGCAAGGGGGTGAGAATGTACTGGGAGAGCATCTCCTCAATGTGGTGGAGAAAGCCAATGTCCCCCCGGGGGCCCAGCAGAGCGGCGCAGATGTCCCGGTTGGCAAAGAGGATGGAGAACACATCCTCCAAAAAGGCCAGGGTGTCCCCCTGGAACTGCCCGGTGAGGGTCTGCTCCATGGCGTGGCCGATCTGGTCATACAGCTCCTGCTCCACACACTCCAGCATGTGGGGGATGTCCCGGTAGTGGAGATAGAAGGTGGAGCGGTTGATGTCCACCAAATCCACCAGTTCCGTCACCGTCACCTCGTTGACGCTCTTCTCCCCCATCAGCTGGGCCAACCCCTGGCGCAGCTGGGCCCGGGTGCGCCGCACCCGTCGGTCTGGTTTCCGCTCCATCCCAAGCCCCTCCTGTCTTGTAAATCTTTTTTGAACAATGGACATTCTGTCGTCACTCTGTCTAGTAATCCACAGAATGCCGACCAATTGTCGGTTGTGTTGTCTCATCCCCTCCAGTATAATGCCTCTTGTAAAAAATCACAATACCGAGATGTATAGTAGACACTATGTCTACAAAACCTGGAAGGAAGGGTTTGACGTTGAAACGACAAGAATGGAAGCGTTTGCTGCACAATCCGCTGCTGTTGGTGGTGATGGTGGCCATTATCGCCATTCCCACCATCTACACCACCCTGTTTTTGGGCTCCATGTGGGACCCCTACGGGAATGTGGAGCATTTGCCGGTGGCGGTGGTAAATCTGGACCAGCCGGTGACGGTGGAGGGGGAGACCTACCACATCGGGCAGTCCCTGGTGGACAACCTGAAGGAGGACGCCTCCCTGGACTTCCACTTCATGGGCCAGGAGGAGGCCCAGGAGGGGCTGGCGGACGGCACCTACTACATGGTCATCACCATCCCGGAGGACTTCTCCCAGCGGGCCGCCTCCATCACCGAGGCCCACCCCCAGACCATGGAGCTGAAGTACGAGACCAACCCCGGCACCAACTACATCGCCTCCAAGCTCAGTGAGAGCGCCATGAAGGAGATGGAGCTGGGGGTGCGGGAGGAAGTGACCCGTACCTACGCCACCACCATGCTGGAGCAGATCGGCGTGGTGGGAGACGGCATGACCCAGGCCACTGACGGCAGCGGCGAGCTGAAAGACGGGGCAAACACCCTCACCCAGGGAGCCCAGTCCCTCACCGACTATCTGGGGCAGCTGGCAGGGAGCTCCCTCACCTTCGTGGACGGCTCCCAGCGGCTGAGCCAGGGCCTGGGCGAGTATCTGGCGGGGGTAACCCAGGTGGCAGAGGGCAGCGGAGCCCTCAACGACGGCGCCAAGCAGCTGGAGGACGGGCTGGGCCAGCTCCAACAGGCCACCCAGCCCCTCACCCAGGGCGTGGAGCAGCTGCAAGCAGGAGCCCAGAATTTGGCCCAGGGAGCCGGTCAGGCGGCGTCCAGCAGCGGTACCCTATCCCAGGGTGCCGCCCAGGTGGATGAGAGCCTGGGGGCCCTCCTGGCGGGCCTCCAGACCCTGCAAAGCCAGACCGCCGATCTGCCCCAGAACGCCCAGGCCCTGGCCCAAGGAGCCAAGCAGTTGGAGCAGGGCCTACAGGGGCTGTCTCTGGCCATCCAGAGCGGCCAAGTGAGTGGGGAGCAGCTGCAAGCCCTGGTGGGCCAGCTGCAACAGGGGGCGGACCAGCTGTCCCAGGGGCTGGGCCAGCTCAATCAGCAGGCCCCTGCCCTCACCCAGGGCATTGCTCAGGCCGCCCAGGGGGCCGGACAGCTGAAAGACCAGGGCACCACTCCCCTGCGCTCCGGCGCTGCCCAGCTGCAACAGGGCCTCGACACTCTGGCCCAGGGCAGTGAGACGCTGTCCCAGGGCGTGACCCAGATGCAGGGCCAGCTTCCCGCCCTCACCCAGGGGGTGGACAAGCTGTACCAGGGCGCCGCCCAGCTCCACCAGGGCACCCAGAGTCTGGTGGACGGCGCTGGCCAGCTCATGGACAACAAGGCCCAGCTGACGGAGGGCATGGACGCCCTCACCCAGGGCTCGGTGCAGATTCAGGACGCCGCCGGGCAGCTGCACCAGGGGGCTCAGACCCTCACCGACGGGGCAAAGGCTCTGGAGGACGGAGCGGCCACCCTCCAGGACAAGCTGGCCGAGGGCGCTCAGGAGATTGCCGACACCAACACGGGAGACGAGGTGGCGGACATGATGGCCGCCCCGGTGGACACCCAGGAGAGCCAGCTCACCCAGGTGCCCAACAACGGCCACGGCATGGCCCCCTACATGATGTCGGTGGCCCTGTGGGTGGGCTGCATCGCCTTTAGCCTGATGTATCCCCTGACCCAGTACAGCGGCGAGCTGAAAAGCGGCTTTGCCTGGTGGCGGAGCAAGGCCTCGGTGCTGTACACCGTGGCCATTGCGGAGGCCCTGGTGATGCTGGGCAGCCTCCACCTGTTCAACGGATTCCAGCCCGTGGACTGGGGCCGCACGGTGCTGGTGGCCCTGGTGGCCGCCCTCACCTTCATGTCGGTGATGTACTTCTTCACCTGCCTGATGGGCAAGGTGGGCAGCTTCCTGATGCTCATCTTCATGGTACTCCAGCTGGCGGGCTCGGTGGGTACCTATCCCCTGGAACTGTCCGGCTCCTTCGTCCCCGCCCTCAACGGCTGGGTACCCTTCACCTACACCGTGCGGGCCTTCCGCAGCGCCATTGCCGGAGGCCAGGACATCACGGGTTGCCTGGTGTATCTGGGGGTGTGGTTTGTGGTGTTCACCGCCCTGACGCTGGTGGTGTTCCACGTGCGCACCCGCCGCATCCGCCGGGGGCAGCCCACCCTCATGGTGTGGCTGGAAGAGCACAGCCTGGCCTAATTTCATCAAAGGAAAGCCCCGAGACTACGGTCTTGGGGCTTTTTAGTGTGTATGGTATGGCGTGCTGTCCCTATCCGGAAGCTGGTTCAGGCTTGCCAGCCTGGTGGGGACGCTCCGCTGGGCCCGATTTCTCCCCGATGAGAAATCGGGGAAAGAATCGCCAAAGGCGGGGCCTTCCCCCGCCCTGTGGAATCCACCCCGCGGTACTGGATAGAGTGTGCGCCTTCCTCTTTTCAGCCCTTACTCTGGTGGGGTCACATAGATGGCTTGTCCGTCTACGGGTTGCACCTACTTCTCTGCTGGTGCATCCTTCTACCGCCAGAGCCTTGCCCTGGTGAGCCGCTGTTCCCAGCGATCGGTGGCCAGGCTTCCGGCGGCGGGAACGTCGCACACCGGGGTGAGGCCCTAGGAACAGAGGCACCGTCTTACAGAGAAGGGGCGCTTTCCATAGACTTGCCAGGCTATCTATGTGACCCCACCGGGGCCAGGGCCGACGGTGGGATTGACGCAGGTCCAGCCTCGTACCCCAGGGGGGTACTTAGGGGGGAACGCCCTAAGCGGGTTTTGGTTTCTTTTGACCGGGCAAAAGAAACCCCTAGCGGGAAGCGTCCCCACCAGGCTGGCAAGCCTGAACCAAGCCGGTGAGAAGGTCAATCTTCCCCCTTTTGGAACCAAAAAAGCGCAAAAAAAGGGCTCTGCCGAAGCAGAGCCCTTTGAAATGGTTTTCTTACTTGTGGTCCACGGAGTACATGTGCTTGATGAGCTCCAGAACCTTGTTGGAGTAACCCATCTCGTTGTCGTACCAGGACACGACCTTCACGAAGGTGTCGGTCAGAGCGATACCAGCCTTGGCATCGAAGATGGAGGTGCGGGAATCGCCCAGGAAGTCGCTGGACACCACGTCCTCGTCGGTGTAGCCCAGAACGCCCTTCAGCTCGCCCTCGGAAGCCTTCTTCATGGCGTCGCAGATCTCAGCGTAGGTGGCGGGCTTCTCCAGGTTGACAGTCAGGTCGACCACGGACACGTCCAGGGTGGGAACACGCATGGACATACCGGTCAGCTTGCCGTTCAGAGCGGGGATGACCTTGCCCACGGCCTTAGCAGCGCCAGTGGAGGAGGGGATGATGTTGCCGGTAGCAGCACGGCCGCCGCGCCAATCCTTCAGAGAGGGACCGTCAACGGTCTTCTGGGTAGCGGTGACAGAGTGCACGGTGGTCATCAGGCCGTCCTTGATGCCGAAGTTGTCGTTCAGCACCTTAGCGATGGGGGCCAGGCAGTTGGTGGTGCAGGAAGCGTTGGACACGAAGGTCATGTCGGAGGTGTAAGCGTCCAGGTTGACGCCGCACACGAACATGGGGGTGTCGTCCTTGGAAGGAGCGGACATGATGACCTTCTTGGCGCCGGCGTCGATGTGAGCCTGAGCCTTCTCCTTGGTCAGGAACAGGCCGGTGGACTCCACAACGTACTCAGCCTCCAGCTTGCCCCAGGGAATGTCAGCGGGGTTACGCTCGGCGAAGACAGGGATCTCCTTGCCGTTGACAACGATGCCGGTCTCGGTGGCGGAAACCTCGCCCTCGAAGTGGCCGTGCATGGTGTCGTACTTCAGCATATAGGCCAGGTAATCAGCGGGACACAGATCGTTGATACCCACGATCTCGATCTCGGGATGATTGATGCTGGCGCGGAAAACCATTCGGCCGATACGGCCAAAACCGTTAATACCTACTTTAATGCTCATTGGTATCACTCCTTATAAAATTGGATGATCGCGTTTGCGCAAGGCTATTATACATCACATTCCAGCCAAATGGAAGGGGGTTGTGAAAAATTTTTCAAAGTTTCTTTGCCCCAGGCAGCACAGGAACCCTCTGGCTGCAAAAAGCCGGAAAAATCCTCCATATGGCAGAAACTCGGGCCAAAAGAGAGCGGTTGAACCGGCAGCAACCGCGAAAATCCGGGGCAAAACCGCCAAATTCTCCAGACAAATCACGTCAAATAATCCAAAAAATTTGTAACATCCTGGGCCCTGCTTGAAAGATATGCACACGTATGATATGATGGAAGCAAAAAGCGCAGCTATGCGCCCAAGAGAGACGAGGAAAGGAGTTATGAACCATGAAACACAGATGGATGGCATTGCCTCTGGCCTTAGGACTGACTCTGACCCTGGCCGCCTGCGGCGGCAACGACCCCAAGGAGGACCTGGTGGGCGCCTGGTCCGGCCAGGTGGATGTGATGGACCAGGTGGTGGAGGGAATGCGGGTGACCGCCCCCGAGATCGCCGACGAGCTGGAGCTAGAGAACTTCTACATTCCCCTGGAGATGGAGTTCCGGGATGACAACACCTACACCATGACGGTGGACCAGGAGAAGCTGGACGAGAGCATGGATGCGCTGATCCAGAAGACGGTGGACGCCACCCTGGTCTATCTGGAGCAGGAGCTCAAAGACCAGGGGATCACCAACATGACGGTGGATGAGGCCCTGGCCCAGTCCGGCATGGACCGGGAGAGCTTCACACAGCTGATGCGGGACAGCCTGAGCCAGCTGAGCTCCTCCGTAGTCCAGCAGATTCAGACGGAGGGCCAGTACCGGCTGGAGGGGAATCAGATGTACACCTCCGATGACAAGGACACGGAGCCGGGCAGCGATGGGGCCACCCCCTACACTTTGGACGGCGACAAGTTAAATATGGATTTCAGCAACGTCAGTCTGGGTGAAGTGACCTTCACCCGTGGCGGCTGAACCCACATACCCCGGGCGGGGGGAGCTGCGGCTTCCCCCGCCCTTGACAGTCTTTGGGGGGTAGAATATAATCCAAAGTGTCAATGAAACACAAAAAGGGCGGGAGGATATGAGAGAAAAAGCGAGGGATTTCTGGGGCAGGGTCAGCCCCACGGCGGGGGCCTGGGTCCACTGGACCGTGTTGGCGGCCCTCACGGGCGTGGTATGCGGGGCGGCGGGATCCGCCTTTTCTCATGCCATCACTCTGGTGACCGCATGGCGGGGGCAGCACCCCTGGCTGCTGTGGTGTATGCCCCTGGCGGGCCTGGCCATTGTGTGGCTGTACCAGGTCTGTGGCATGGCAAATGACAGCGGCACCAACCAGATCATCGCCAGCGTGCGCTCCGGCCAGCGGCCACCCCTGCGCCTGGCCCCACTCATTTTCATCGGCTCGGTGCTCACCCACCTCACCGGCGGCAGTGCGGGCCGGGAGGGAGCGGCCCTGCAAATTGGCGGCAGTCTGGCCTGCCAGGTGGGCCAGCGGGTGCACCTGGGGGAACGCCAGATGAATGTGGAGGTCATGTGCGGCATGAGCGGCCTGTTTGCCGCCCTGTTTGGCACCCCACTCACCGCCACGGTGTTTGCCATGGAGGTGGTGAGCGTGGGCATCGTCCACTACTCCGCCTTGTTCCCCTGTCTGCTCACCGCCCTGGTGTCCACGGGGGTCACCGTCCTGCTGGGGGTGGAAGGGGAGCACTACACCCTGGACGCCATTCCCACCCTGGGCGCGGCGTCTCTGGCCCAGATCGGGGTACTGGGGGTGGGGTGCGCCCTGCTGGCCATGACCTTCTGCGTGGTGGTGCACCAGACCGGGCACTGGTACGCCCACACCTTCCCCAATCCCTATCTGAGGGCCGTGGTGGGCGGCGTGCTGGTGGTGGCCATCAGCCTGCTGGAGGGCAGCGGCGACTACAACGGGGCAGGGGGACACATCATCGCCCTGGCGGTGGATGAGGGCACCGTGCACGTGCCCTGGGCCTTTGCCTTGAAACTGCTGCTCACCGCCCTCACCCTGGGGGCGGGCTACCGGGGCGGCGAAATCGTGCCCACCTTCTTTGTGGGGGCCACCTTCGGCTGTGCCGTGGCCCCGCTGCTGGGGGTAGACCCGGGCTTTGGGGCGGCGGTGTGTATGATCGCCCTCTTTTGCGGGGTGGTCAACTGCCCCCTGGCCAGCATTTTTTTGAGTGTGGAGCTGTTCGGCAGTGAGGGGCTTCTGTTCTTTGCCCTGGCCTGTGCCCTCAGCTACCTGCTCAGCGGCAAGTTCTCGTTGTACTCCAGCCAGAAAATTGTCTATTCCAAGCTGGAACCCCGGTTTATTGACGAAAATGCGCACTAAAAAACACCCTGGAAGCCATCGCTTCCAGGGTGTTTTTCTCACTTCTGATACTCGAATTCCAGGTTGTACAGGCACACCAGGTCGCCGTCGGTGACGCCCTTGGCCTCCATCTGGTCGAAGACGCCCGCTTCCCGCAGCCGCTTGTCGAACCAGTTGCGGCTCTCGTAGTCGGAGAAGTTGACGTTGGCCATGAGCTGGCGCAGCCAGGGCCCGTCCACCAGCCAGGTGCCGTCGTCGTCCCGGGTGATCTCCAGGGGGGCGGAGGTGTCCACCTCGGGGGGACGCTCCACAAAGGTGGGCTCGAACACCAGGATGGGGGGGAGGTGGGCCAGCTCGTCGGCGGCAGCGTACATCAGCTCTTTGGTGCCCTGGTGGGTGGCCGCCGACATCTCAAAGAGACGGCAGCCCTTGGCCTCCACGTGGGCCCGCAGCCGCTCCAGCAGCTCGGGGTCCTCCATCACGTCCACCTTGTTGGCGGCCACCAGCATTTTGCGGGAAGCCAGCTCGGGGGACCACTGCTCCAGCTCGGTGCAGATGGTGTCGAAGTCCTCCACCGGGTCCCGGCCCTCGCTGCCAGACACGTCCACCACGTGGATCAGGAGGCGGCAGCGGTCAATGTGGCGCAAAAAGTCGTGGCCCAGGCCAGCACCCTCGGCGGCGCCCTCAATGATGCCGGGGATGTCGGCCAGCACGAAGGAGCGGCCCTCCTCCATGGGCACCACGCCCAGGTTGGGGAAGAGGGTGGTGAAGTGGTAGTTGGCGATCTTGGGCTGGGCACGGGTGACCACGCTCAAGAGGGTGGACTTGCCCACGTTGGGGAAGCCCACCAAGCCCACATCGGCCAGCAGCTTCAGCTCCAGGATGACGTCCCGCTCCTGCCCGGGCAGGCCGGCCTTGGCAAACCGGGGCACCTGGCGGGTGGGGGTGGCAAAGTGCTGGTTGCCCCAGCCGCCCTTGCCGCCACGTGCCAGCACAAAGGGCTTGTCATCAGACATGTCGCAGATGATTTCCTTGGTCTCAGCGTCCCGCACCACGGTGCCACGAGGCACCTTGATGACCAGGTCCGCCCCGTCCTTGCCGGTGCAGCGCTTGCCGCTGCCGTTCATGCCGGTTTCGGCCACATACTTGCGCTTGTAGCGGAAGTCCATGAGGGTGGACATGTGGGGGTCCACGGTGAGGACGATGTTGCCGCCCCGTCCGCCGTCACCGCCGTCGGGACCGCCAGCGGCCACGTATTTCTCCCGGTGGAAGGAGACGGCGCCGCCGCCGCCCGCCCCGGCCCGCACCAGGATTCGGGCGGTATCAATGAATTGATTGGCCATGGTAGGCACCTCCATTTCGAAAAAAGTGAATAACGAATAATGAATAATGAAGAAGTATGGTGTGCCTGCGGCACAGATTTCGATTGAGCGCCCAGGTCAAAAAGCCCTCGGCAGAGTTTCCCCGCCTTCAGGCGGGGAAATAAATTAAAATCACGTCTTTTCCCAGGACATGCGCATGGGAAAAGACACTTCTGGAGCCCGCCAGTGTGGAATTGGGTCGTCCTTTGACCCAATTATGCATGCAGCGGGCTGCAAACCCTCGATGGAAATGCTGGCATTTCCATCGACTAAAAAACGTCCCGGACAAGAGCTATGTCCGGGACGTTTTAACAGCATTACTGAGCGATCTCGTACACGGAGACCTTCTTGCGGTCCTTGCCCATGCGCTCGAACTTCACCTTGCCGTCCACCAGGGCGAACAGGGTGTCGTCGGAGCCCTTACCCACGTTGGTGCCGGGGTGGATGTGGCTGCCGCGCTGACGAACCAGAATGTTGCCGGCCAGAACAAACTGACCGTCGGCACGCTTCACGCCCAGGCGCTTGGACTCGGAGTCACGGCCGTTCTTGGTGGAGCCGCCGCCCTTCTTGTGAGCGAAGAGCTGGATGTTGATCTTCAGCATAAGTCGTTACCGTCCTTTCTAAAGGCTGATTGAGGACCTCAGTCCTCGTCATCATCGTCCAGCAGAACGATGAGATTGTCGGGGTATTCCTGGCTCAGAGCCTGGAGATAGACCATCAAGCCAACCATCAGATTCTGGCTGGTGTGCTCATTTCCCTGGCTCAGGCCAGCAGGAAGCCGCAGAGACAGGTGGGCTTCCTCCTCCTTGACCTTTACCGGCGCCCCCAGACCCAGCACCTCATTCAAAGTGCACTCCAGAAGGCCCACGGTAGAGGAGATGGCGGCACAGACGATGTCGGACCCGGCATCGGCGTAGCCGCTGTGTCCATCCACCACAACGCCGTCCATGCGGCCATTGCTTGCGTGGAATGTGACGGTGGTCATATGGCGCCTCCTAAATCAGGCGTTGACCTTGGTGATCTCCACCTTGGTGTAGGGCTGACGATGGCCCTGACGACGGCGGTAGTTCTTCTTGGGCTTGTACTTGAAGACCAGCACCTTCTTGCCCTTGCCGTTCTTCACCACGTTGGCGGTGACGGAGGCACCCTCCACAACGGGAGCGCCGAAGGTAGCGCTGTCGCCGTTCAGGACAGCCAGAACCTTGTCGAAGGTGATGGAGCTACCGGCCTCGGCATCCAGCTTCTCGATGTAGAGGACGTCGCCCTCGGTCACCTTGTACTGCTTGCCGCCGGTCTCGATGATTGCGTGCATACTTTGCACCTGCCTTTCCTTTATTACGGGCTCGCTGTCGGGGGAGGAAGCGTGTGCTTCACTTATGTCCCATTCAAAGCGGCTTTGACATTATATCAACGCCTGGGGGCGTTGTCAATGGTTTCCTGAAAAAAAATCGGGACGCAGCGGCTACTGCGTCCCGATGGGATGATCAGAAAATTATCTGACATTTCGCTTCCAGGCGATCAGGGCAGGAAGCAGGACCGAACACATAGCCAGGGCCGAAATCCACAGCAGCACAGAGGAGGTATCTCCAGTCTGAGGGGGCTGACTGGGGGCAGGCGTGGCGGAGGGAGCAGGATTGGGGGTAGCAGAGGGAGCGGGGGAAGCGGTGGGCAGAGGCTCCGCAGCCAACTGATAGCCGCACACGGTGCACTTCTGGTACTTCTCTCCGGCCTGGGTATCCGTGACCCACTGGAACGTATGGGCAGCGGCATCTGCTTTTTCTCCACAGAACTCACAGCTATGGAAATGACTGGTGTCATCCCACTGCCATGCCTGGCTGTAACTGTGGGACAGCTTGGCCACATCGGCCAGGGTCATAGTCTGGGTCACAGCCCAATCCTGGTCAAACCTAGCGGTATAGGTCGTCTCACCAGCCTGTGTGCACGTGGGCTCCTTGGTCTGCTGCTGGCCAATCACAGCAGTGGCCTGTTCCACATGGGCAGCATTGTCTTCGCACACCCGGGAGGCCGTGCAGGAACTGCCATCCTCCGCCCAGGTATAGGTGGTGGCAGACCAGGTGTGCTGATGATCGGCGTACACATTGATGAACAGCTTACACACCTTAAATTTCCCATTGGATGCGGGCAGCTGATAGTTCACATAGAAGCTCACATCTCCACTCACATGTTCCAGGGTAATCTCGTTTGTCGCCTCGTCATAAGAAATGGTGTAACCAGAGTCATCCGGCTGTCCAAGCACATGGGCAGGCAAAGCCTCTGCGAAGGAAATGGGCTCACCATTGGGCTGCACATAGGGATTTTCAATGGTAAGGGTGCCATTGCCGAGTTCTATGCGGTCAGAGGGATCTCCCACTTGGAATTGGGAGACAAAGGGGAAGCTTTCCGTTCCCTCTTCATGGCGGATGCTACCATTCCCCAGCTGGGGCAACGCAGAAATAAAGCTGAAATCAGTGACATGGTTTCCACTAAAGCCCAACGTCTTCAGATCCTGAAACTTTTTCAGGCTGTCCATGTCGGTAATCTCGTTGCCGTAGAGACCAAGCGTGGTAAGGTTGGCGGACATAGTATCCACAAAGTCCACACTGGTCAGATCATTGACGTTCAGGACAAGAGTTTTCAGCTGAGACAGGGGCGCAAACATTACCTCAGCATCGGCATCCGTAACTCCACAATAAGGCATATATAGGGACTTCAGCGCTGTTAGGCTGGCAACTGCGTTTCGATAGTCCTCACGGTTTTCCTCTGTAATTTTCACCTTCTCCAGGTTTAAATCGGTCAGAGCGGTATATCCACACAGTGCAGAAATGCTGGAAATTTCAGGGCTGTCACCCAAATCCAGTTTGGTCAGCCCAGGGAAGGCTACATGATCCAAAGCAGAAATATCCGCCAAATTGGAGTTCAGAGACAAATCGAGCACGGACAGGGAAGGACAGGTATTGGAAGTCAAGCCTTGGAGAGAGGTCATATTCGGGTTTTCTCCCACAGACAAGGAAGTCAGATTGTGCTTCTCTCCCAAAAAGGTCAAATCTTCCACATTTTCATTTTCCGTTACCGTCAGAGACGTCAAATTCTCCAGCGCAGCAATATCCTCCAAACCGGTTATATCCCCGGATACTGCCAGCCGTTTCAGATTCACTGCAGCAGAAATGCCTTTGATGCTGCTGATCGACTCTTCCGTCCACCGAGTATCGATGGAGGTGAAACTGGCCATTTCTTCTTGGGTAATGGGTGTGTCACTGGGTCTGCTTTCGTCCAGTTCACTGTTCAGGTAGGCCAAAAAAGCAGGGTCAGAAATGTCCACTGTATCGTTGGCGGGAGCAGCTATGGCCTGGTTCCACGCTGTTGCAGGAAACAGCGCAATGAGCAGAACCAAAGCAATGGTCAGAGCAAGGTACCTCTTTGTTTTCATAATCTTTCCCATAAAGCCCCTAAAAAGGAGTCCTATGGTCTCTCCTTTCCTCAAAGTGATGCGGTAAGGTTGTTACCACACATTATACTTCTACAGGAAAATGATGTCAATACATTACAGGTAACCTCCCTTTTTAAGGAAAGTAGTGATATCAAGGAAAATTGAAATATTCCGTCATTTTAACTAAATATCACCTGTAGACATATTGGAAAGGGCAGCCACTTTCTGACATAAAAACAGCTGCCCTAGTTGATGATATTCAATTATTTAATTTGGTGGTCAATCACCCAATAAATGGGAAGTTGCTGTTAGCCTATTCCCATGCTAAAACTTTCGGGATATTGTCCCATTACCTGCTCAAAAAATTCTATATCCGCATCGGCTATTATATCTATTACCATCTCTGTCCCGTAATGCTCGCTCCAGATATCGCATAAATTATTTGCCACATGAATTGTAAAATATTTTGTCATTTTGTTATACATGCTTCTATCGGTAGGTTCTTCTGTCAGCAATTTTTCAAGCATCTCTTTTGTTACCATTCCCTTAATGGATACTTCATATTTATCATCAATGGCAGTACCATATAAAGAAGCTTCCCGAATCTCGGCAGTTTCTTCTCTCCAACAGCGAATTTCAAATGTATCTCCGACTCTTATAAAATGTTCCATTATCTTTTTCCACCATTGTGATGAAATAGAATTATCTATCATTTGAACACCAAATTGCCTCATAAAATGCCCCCTCCACTTCCGATGTCGCTCTGGCAATATAATTTTGAGAAAATTATACCATGGAGCTACAAACAAAGCCATGTCATTTCGGCATGCCAGTATGGCTTTTTTTGATAGACCGTAATATTATGTTCCCGCCATAAAATTTTTTCATTTTAACTTATCATATCTATATGCTACCTACAAGGCCAGCGCCTTAGCCATCCGTGTTTCGTGAAACCGACGGAGTTTAAGCCATCACTACTTATCTTGAAAAGGGACCAGGTAACCTCAACCATTCAAATGAAGTTGAAACTCCGCCGCCTGGGCCTTATGCTGGCAAATCCGCTCCCAGCTCTCCAAATACTCCTTGGGGTACTTGGGGTTGGACAAACGGTCAATCTTCCCCGTGGCGGGGTTGACCAGCTTGGTGATGCCGCCCGCGCCCAGGGAGAGCACCGACTGCAACTCCTCCATCATGATGATGTTGTAGGCGCACTCGGCCCCAGGTTTTGCCCAGCCCACATTTTCAAAAGAGCCGGACATGTACTTCTGCCGGTACAGGTAGTAGGGCACATATCCCGCTCCCCGCAGGGTGTTCTCGGCATAGGCCAGCATGTCCGCCACTTCCTGGGGGGTGCACAGCTTGCCCTGCTCCTCCATGAGCTTGGCCCCCTTTTTCAGGGCCAGGGTGTGGACGGTGATGTTGGCGGGGTCCATGGCCACCACCTGCTCCAGGGTGCGGGCAAAGCCCTCCACGGTGTCGGTGGGCAGGCCTGCAATCAAATCCATATTTACCATGCCGCCGTAGGCGTCCTTGGCCAATGCCATGGCATCCACGATCTGGGCGGCGGTGTGGGCCCGGCCCATCTCGATGAGCACCGAGTCCTCCATGGTCTGGGGGTTGATGGAGATGCGGTGGATGTGGTGGGCCTTCAAGACCTCCAACTTTTCCCGGGTAATGGTATCGGGGCGGCCCGCCTCCACTGTGAACTCCACGCACCCCTCCAGAGGTAAGTGCTGCTCCATGTGAGTGAGCACCCGGTCCATCTGCGCAGCAGACAGGGTGGTGGGGGTGCCGCCTCCCATGTAGGCGGTCTTGACGGTGACGCCGTGGGCTCTGAGCTGCGCCCCGGCCTCCTCAATCTCCCGGCACAGAGCGTCCACGTAGGGCTCCACCAGGGCCAGCGCCCCCTTCACATCGGCGGAGATGAAGGAGCAGTAAGCGCACCGAGTGGGGCAGAAGGGAATACCCACGTAGAGGGAGAGCTGCTTAGGCTCCAGGCTGCGGATGACAGACAGGGCAGCGTGGGCACAGTCCATGGCCAGGTCCGCCCGGGAGGGGCTGACCCGGTAGAGGCTTGTGAGGGTGTCCCGGGCCTGCTGGGGGGTGTCTCCCGCTACCATCTGGCGGGTGGGCAGCTTCACCGGGCGCACCCCGGTAAGGGCTCCCCAGGGGGGCTCTTGGCCCAGGGCGGCCACTCCGGCGTCGTAGAAGGCCAGGCGAACAATGCGCTGGCGCACCCGGTCGTCCTCCAGCCCGCCGGTGAGGTTGGTCTCCGGCTCGCTGCGCTCAGCCTCGTACACACCTCCGTCCCACCACAGCTTGGCATGGGCCACCACGGCATGCCCCCGGGTGAACAGTTCCACCTGGGCCATGGACTGGTCCCAGGTGGGTGGTGTGTCGGGATATTCGGGTTTTTGGCCGGGGAACAGGGTCATCATCATCTGTTCCACGGCGTACTGGTACTGGTGGCCCACCAAATACAGCTTCATCCCCGTCTCATGGCCTCCAGCATGCAGAAGTTGGTGGTGCGCTCCCGCTCCAGGGTCGAGGAGCCCTCATGGCCGGGGAACACCCGCCAGTCCCCGGGCAGCTGGGCCAGGCGCTTGAGAGAATGGAGCAGCTGAGTCTCGCTGCCACCCTCCAAATCGGTGCGGCCCATGGAGCCCTCAAAGAGGGTGTCTCCGGTGAACAGGGCGTCTTCCACCTGGAGCACCACGCCGCCGGGGGTGTGGCCGGGGGTGTGGAGCACGTGGACGGTGAGGCCGCCTACGGGCACGGTGTCCCCCTCCTGGTAGGGCAGCACGTTCCCAAAGGAGCTGACGCTGGGGAAGGTGGTACCGAACAGGGAAGTGGTGGTCTCGTCGGGGTTCACATCCGCCGGGTGGCAGTATACGGGCAGGTTGGGCCACTGAGAACGCAGGCCGGGAATGCCCAGGATGTGGTCAAAGTGGCTGTGGGTGAGGAGGATGGCCACGGGATTCAGGCCACGGCCCTGGATGAAAGCGGCCACCTGCTCCCCGTCGTCGCCGGGGTCCACCACGGCGCAGTCCAGGGTGTTCTCGTCCCAGAAGATATAACAGTTGGTTTGAATCATGCCCAATTGCATGCGTTTGATTTCCATATTGTCACCTCGAACAGTTCCCCCGCCTGGGGCGGGAGAAGGTCATAAATTGTCGGTAACATCATACCTTGTTTGATACAAAATGTAAAGATGGAACCGTTCGACCCCCTTCAACGCACTTCGACGTGGGAGACATAGGGGCGCATTTGGGCGGCAAAGCCCTCCATGGTCTCCCCATCCCAGGCGGAGAGGCCCGGGCGCAGCACCGTGTCCCGGTGGGTGAAGGTCTGGAGGTAATACCGCTTGGCCCCGGCAATCCAGGGCCCAATCTCTGCAAAGGACTGGGCATCGTGGAACTGGCGCACCACGGTGGTACGAAATTCGTAGTCCACCCGGCCCTCCAGCAGCCAGGAAACGCTCTCCCGGATGGGGGAGAGGTCCAGCCCCTCCACGCCCACGGTCTCGGCGTACCGGGCGGGGCTATTTTTGATGTCCATGGCCACGTAGTCCACCAGGCCAGACTTCCACAATTCCACAAGCCGCTGTGGAAAACTCCCGTTGGTGTCCACCTTCACCAGATAGCCCAGGCCCTTGACCAGCTCCAGCAGCTGGGGCAGCTGGGGATTCAACAGGGGCTCGCCGCCGCTGACGCACACCCCGTCCAGCAGCCCCTGCCGCCGTTGGAGAAAGTCCCGGAATTTCTCCAACGCCAGGGGTGGAGCGGACTGCTCCCTCTCCAGCTCCACCAGGGTGGCGTTGTGGCAGAAGGGGCAGCGGAAGTTGCAGCCCTTCAAAAATACGGTGCACCCCACCTTGTTGGGAAAGTCCAGCAGGGTCATGGGCTGAAATCCATCGATGGTCATGGCAATTCCCCCTTTTTTGTTCTCCCATTCATGGTAGACGGGTGGAGCCGGGTTGTCAAGGGTGACGCTCCCCGCTGGGGGTTCCTTTTGTGCGGGCAAAAGGAACCAAAACCCGCTTAGGGCGTTCCCCCCTAAGGACCTCCCTGGGGTACGAGGCTGTAAATATGTCAAGCCTATGTTCGGCCCGTTACCCTTGCTGTGGCTCCTGCCACTGCCACCACACCAGGCCACTATGGCAGCTGGCCCTATGGCTGGGCGGTTTCCACCTCCGGGCCTTCCCTGGAGAAGCGGCGTTCCCGCCGCCGTCAGCCAGGCCACCGATCGCTGGGAACAGCGGCTCACCAGGGTGAGGCCCTGGGAGTAGAAGTAGCATTTTTCAGAGAAGCAGGTGCATTCTGTAGAAAGACAGTCTATCTATGTGACCCCACCGGACCAGGGCCGAGAAGAGAAAGACGCATCAGGCAGCCCCGTACCGGCGGGGTGGATTCCACAAGGCGGGGGAAGGCCCCGCCTTTGGCGATTCTTTCCCCCATTTCTCATCGGCGAGAAATGGGGCCCAGCGGAGCGTCCCTGGCAGGGACACGCTTGAATACACAATATCTTGTGTCCAAAATATAACACAGCAATATATGTTGATTTTCGTCAGGGGGCGTGCTATCATGAAAGAGCACCGCCCGCGGGGCGGCAACCGCAAACACACAGAGAGGAGCGTGGCCTATGTACCAAGTGACCAAGCGGGACGGCTCCACCGTTCCCTTTCAATTAAGCAAGATCATCGCCGCCATGACGAAGGCCTTTGAGGCCCAGGGGCAGCAGGCCCACCCGGAGGTGGTGGAGCTGCTGGCGCTGCGGGTGACGGCAGATTTTCAGCCCAAGATTCAAAACGACCTCATCGCCGTGGAGGACATCCAGGACAGCGTGGAAGTGGTGCTCATCCAGGCGGGGTATGACCAGGTGGCCAAGGCCTACATTCTCTACCGCAAGCAGCGGGAAAACGTGCGCCACGCCTCGTCCACCCTCCTCAACTACAAGGAGCTGGTGGACAACTATCTGCGCATCAACGACTGGCGGGTGAAGGAGAACTCCACCGTCACCTACTCGGTGGGGGGCCTCATTCTGTCCAACTCCGGGGCCATCACCGCCAACTACTGGCTCAGCGAAATCTACGACCAGGAGGTGGCCCAGGCCCACCGGGACGGGGACCTGCACCTCCACGACCTGTCCATGCTCACCGGGTACTGCGCCGGGTGGTCCCTGAAACAGCTCATCTACCAGGGGCTGGGGGGCGTGCCGGGGAAGATCACCTCGTCCCCCGCCCGTCACCTGTCCACCCTGTGCAATCAGATGGTGAACTTCCTGGGCATCATGCAAAACGAGTGGGCTGGAGCCCAGGCCTTCTCCTCCTTCGACACCTATCTGGCCCCCTTTGTCCGGGTGGACCATCTGAGCCAGCACGAGGTAAAACAGTGCATCCAGTCCTTTGTCTACGGGGTGAACACCCCCAGCCGCTGGGGCACCCAGGCCCCCTTTACCAACATCACCCTGGACTGGACGGTGCCCCCCGATCTGGCGGGACAGCCCGCCATTGTGGGCGGGAAGTTCATGGACTTCACCTATGGGGACTGCAAAAAGGAGATGGACATGGTCAACCGGGCCTTTTTGGAGATCATGATTGAGGGGGACGCCAATGGCCGGGGCTTCCAGTACCCCATTCCCACCTACTCCATCACCCGGGACTTCGACTGGTCGGAGACGGAGAACAACAAGCTGCTCTTTGAGATGACCGCCAAGTACGGCACCCCCTATTTCTCCAACTACATCAACTCGGACATGGAGCCCTCCGATGTGCGCTCCATGTGCTGCCGCCTGCGGCTGGACCTGCGGGAGCTGCGCAAGAAGTCCGGGGGCTACTTCGGCTCCGGCGAGTCCACGGGCAGCGTGGGGGTGGTGACCATCAACCTGCCCCGCATCGCCTACCTCTCCAAGGACCCGGAGGAGTTCTATCAGCGGCTGGACCACCTCATGGACCTGGCCGCCCGGTCCCTGCACACCAAGCGCACCGTCATCACCCAGCTGATGGAAAACGGCCTGTATCCCTACACCCGCCACTATCTGGGCACCTTCCGCAACCATTTCTCCACCATCGGCCTGGTGGGGATGAACGAGGTGGGCCTCAACGCCCCCTGGCTGCACCACGACCTCACCCACCCGGACACCCAGGCCTTCGCCGTGGAGGTGCTCACCCACATGCGGGAGCGCCTGTCCGACTACCAGGAGCAGTATGGGGACCTCTTTAACCTGGAGGCCACCCCGGCAGAGTCCACCACCTACCGCTTTGCCAAGCACGACAAGGAGAAATACCCCCTCATCCGCACCGCCAACGACCACGGCACCCCCTACTACACCAACTCCTCCCATCTGCCCGTGGGGTGCACCGACGACCTGTTCGCCGCCCTGGACGTGCAGGACCAGCTCCAGGTGCTCTACACCTCCGGCACGGTGTTCCACGCCTTCCTGGGGGAGAAACTGCCCAGCTGGCAGTCTGCCGCCGCCCTGGTGCGCAAAATCGCCGAGCACTACAAGCTGCCCTACTACACCATTTCCCCCACCTACTCGGTGTGCGCCGACCACGGATACCTGCCCGGGGAGCAGTTCACCTGCCCCCACTGCGGCAAGCCCGCCGAGGTGTACAGCCGCATCACCGGATACTACCGCCCGGTGCAGAACTGGAACGACGGCAAGACCCAGGAGTTCCACGACCGACAAGTCTATCAAGTGGGATAAAATAGCGCCCCGGTCTACCTTATAAACAGGTAGGCCGGGGCGTTGTGCAAGATGCAAAAATATTTGTCCGCCGTGGAACCAGCGGGAATCCCTGTTTCTGGAAGAAATATTATCTAATTTTTACAAAAAATTATACTTAAATCTGCCGAACCTCACAAATTTGGGATTTCGCACAAGAACATGTACCGATGGCAAGTGGGGTATGGTATGATATAAATGAAAAACGGCGCGTGTCCCACAACGTGCCGCACGTATGAAAGGAAGGAATGTACATGAAAGGAAAACGTCCTGCTAAGCGCGGTTTGGCTCTGGCTTTGGCGGGGACCATGCTGGCCTCTACTGTGGTAGGCACCAGCTTCCCGACGGCTTGGGCCGCAGAGCCCACCTACATCGGGGATGCGTCTCTCACCGACAACGCCACCCCAGCCCCCACCCCGGACACCGTTTTGCCCAACGCCAATCAGTATTGGTATCAGAAGGCAGAGCTGTCCGCATTCTGCCACTTTGGCCCCAACACCTTCAACGAGATCGAGTGGGGCGAGCACTACGGGGACAAGACCCCCGATGAGATCTTCAAGCTGGAGACCGACTTCGACGCTGACACCATGGTCAAGACTCTGAAGGACGCCGGCTTCCAGATGCTCATCGTCACCGCCAAGCACCACGACGGCTTCTGTATCTGGAACAGTGCCTACACCGAGTACGATGTGGCCAACACCAGCTACAAAAACGGCCAGGGCGACATTCTGGCTGAGCTGTCCGAGGCCTGCACCAAGTACGACATGAACATGGGCCTGTATCTGTCTCCCTGGGATATCCACGACGACAGCTACGGCTACTACGACGCCAACGGCAACCCCACCAGCAAGGAAAACGACGTGCTGGACTACAACGAGTACTACAACAACCAGCTCCAGGAGATCCTGGGCAACGACAAGTACGGCAACGACGGCCACTTCGTCGAGGTGTGGATGGACGGCGCCAAGGGCTCCGGCGCCAACGCTCAGGAGTACGACTTCCAGAAGTGGTTTAACACCATTCAGAGCAACGAGGGCAAGAAGGCCGGCTATGAGGCCGACTGTATGCTCTTCGGCGCTGAGGCCTACACCACCGTGCGCTGGATCGGCAACGAGAACGGCTACGCCGCCGACGACACCTGGTCCAAGTCCATGGTGAACTACGACAACAACACCATCAACAGCGGCTCTCAGGGCGGCTACACCGTGGGCCTGGAAAACGGCAACCAGTGGACCGTGCCTGAGTGTGACGCCCGCATCACTTCCGGCTGGTTCTGGGGCACCACCAAGAACACCCCCAAGACCATTGCCGCCCTGGGCGAGATGTACTTCCGCTCCGTGGGCCACAACGGCACCTTCCTGCTCAACGTGCCCCCCAACAACCAGGGCACCGTGGACCAGGCCATTCTGGACCGTGTGACCGAGTTCGGCCAGAACGTCCAGGAGACCTTTAAGAAGAACCTGGCCACCTCCGTGCAGGCCACCAACGTCCGTGGCAATGACGTGGCCTACAAGCCCGGCAACACCATCGACGGCAACGACGCCACCTACTGGACCACCGAGGACGGCACCAACGAGGGCACCCTGCTCATCGACCTGGGCGGCGTGAAGAGCTTCGACGTGGTGAGCGTGGAAGAGGCCATCCAGAACGGCCAGCGCATCAACTCCTACAAAGTGGAGTATCGCGATGCCAGCGGCGAGTGGCACGAGATGCAGTCCGGCCAGACCATCGGCGCCAAGCGTCTGGTGCGCACCGGCGCAGTCCGGGGCGACCAGGTGCGGATCACCGTGTCCACCCCCGACGGCAAGGTGCCCATGATCAGCGAGGTGGGCGTGTACAAGGCCAGCGAGGGCTTTGAGCTCTCCGGCGCTGCCCCCGATGGCATGGACGTCATCGACATCAAGAATGGGGCCTTCCAGTTCTCCAGCGGCTGGACCGACGAGACTGGCTCCCAGTTCATCGGCGGCACCAACAAGTGGGCCAACGCCGGTGCTACCTTCACCGTCAACTTCACCGGCTCCAAGATCTACCTGCTGGGTACCAAGGACCCCAACCACGGCAAGGCTGACATCTACATCGACGGCGAGAAGGTGTCCACCATCGACACCAACGCCTCCGCCCGTGCCCTGGGTCAGTACATCTTCGTCTCCGAGGACCTGGCCGACGGCGAGCACACCCTGGAGCTGCGGGTCACCTCCAAGGCCATCGGCATCGAGGCCGCCTACACCATCAACAACGGCGGCAAGGGCATGATCGGCATCGAGGAGAGCCGCTACACCATGAACGAGGACCAGCGCATGGACGTCAAGCTGGTCCGCGTGGGCGGCACCAGCGACGAGCCGGTCACCGTGCGCCTGTCCCCCAACCCCGGCTCCGCCATTCAGGATGACTTCAACACCGAGCTGAACACCGAGGTCACCTTCCAGCCCGGTGAGACCGAGAAAACCGCTCCGGTGGAGACCCGCCGCAACACCAACATCACCGGCGACCGGGAGTTCACCATCGAGCTGTCCTCCGCCGACAAGGACGTCATCCTGGGCTTCAACCCTGTGGCCACCGTCACCATCAAGGATATGGACTCCGCCTCTCGCGAGCAGCTGGAGGCCCTGGTGAATGAGGCCGAGGGCAAGCTGGGCGAGTGGTACTCCTCCGGCTGGGACGCCTACGCCCAGGCCGTGGCTCAGGGCAAGGAGCTGCTGGCTGCCACCGATGCCGACCAGGAGGCTATGGCCCAGGCTGTGGCCGCCATCCAGGCCGCCAAGAGCGCTCTGGTGGAGCGTGAGCAGTACTCCGCTGACGACCCCGTGCCCTTCCCCTGGCAGCCCAACTCCACCTACACCGTGGAAGCTGAGTTCGCCATTCTCAAGAACACCGGCGAGGGCGAGACTTGGCCCCTCCAGGTCTCTGAGGCCAGCTGGGCCAGCCACGGCAAGTTCGTCAACTGCCTGAACCAGAACGACACCATCTCCTTCCCCTATGTGGCCGACCGCACCGGCACCTACACCGTCACCGCCACCTACCGCAGCGGCGACACCAACAACTCCCTGGCTTGGAGCGAGGCGGACGGTAAGATCACCTCCGGCACCGTCTCCGCTGGCGCCGGGGACAGCGCCACCGCCACCCACACCGTCACCTTTGACATCGAGGTCACCGAGGCTGGCGCTGGCACCCTGGTGTTCACCGGCCCCGCCAAGAAGTCTCCCCAGCTGGACAAGCTGGTCATCACCCCCAAGAACATCGACTACCAGACCTGCAACGTCACCGTGACCGCCAATGAGGGCGGCACCGTGTCTCCCGCTGGCACCACCGCTGTCACCGAGGGCGAGTCCTTCACCCTCACCATCACC